>JAPDPR010000040.1 GCA_034506335.1 candidate division KSB1 bacterium | reverse complement strand
ATGCTATGGACCCGAGGTCCACGGCTTGGCGGCCATAGAGGACAGTCTCGTCTGGGTGGTGGGTGTCGCACACCTTTCCCAGGGGGGCGATGCCAACGGTTTTGTCTTGCATTCTCCGGATGGTGGCACAACCTGGAGGTGGCAGCTGTCAGTCCCGTTCAGGGCGCTGCGCGACGTGTCCTTTGTCAACAGCGTGCGCGGCTGGGCAGTTGGCGACAGCGGTACAATTGTGAGCACCTCGGACGGGGGAGGGGTCTGGGTCCGCCAGGCAAGTGGTGTATCAGCCACACTGTGTGCCGTCTGCTTTGCCGATAGCCTATGGGGGTGGGTAGTTGGGACCGATGGCACGGCTCTCCACACTACTGACGGGGGCGTCGCGTGGCATCCGGTGACGGTCCCTCAAGCGACATACGTAGACGTGTTTTTCGTTGACCGTCTTCACGGTTGGCTGCTTGAATCCAGTCGCTCGGTTCTTAGAACCATCGATGGAGGAAACTCCTGGCAGGAGGTGAGAGTTACCGACCTGGACTTTCCTCTTACCTCGCTTTTCTTTATTGACAGCCGTGAAGGTTGGGTTGCACTTGGCAGACTCCCCGGAGGACTGCATGGACGGCAGGCTCCTTCCCTGTTTGCTACCACCGATGGCGGGGAGACGTGGGTAACGCACGTGCTCCCCTTTGCACCCGCCGGCAATGACGTGGTCTTCGTGGGCAAAGAAGCGGGCTTTCTGGCTGGCGCAGAAGGTACTATCCTTCGCACCGCGGACGGCGGTCAGGAGTGGCACCCTCTCATGCCAGTCCCCGCCAGAGCGCTCCGCAGGGTCTATTTCGCTGACCACCGCCATGGATGGGTGACTGGCGACAGACTCTGCGCACTGCCGACGGAGGGGCAACCTGGCAGCCATGCCCCTATGTGCCTTGGTTGTCCATGTTCTCGTCCGATACCCTCCACGGATGGGCATTAGGAGATAGTGTCTACTATACTGCGGATGGAGGGGTCACGTGGGTATCCCTCCCTCCCCCTGTACCGGGCACGCCGATAGCGGCCTTCATTCTCAATGACAGCTTAGGGTGGATCTCGTATCTGTCCCCGGGGCAGTCCTTGCTCGCTCGCACCAGTGATCGCGGTCGGTCGTGGCAGATAAACGACTCACTACCACTGGAGATACGGAGTCTGTTCTTCGTGGACTCCTGTTGTGGGTGGGCCGTAGGAAACAGGGGCTTGTACGCGGACGTGTGCTTTACGGCGGATGGCGGTGCTTCCTGGATAGAGCAGTATCGTGGGTCTGCACCCTATTGCTCTTTCGAGGATGTCTTTTTCGTGGACCCTGTGGCGGGTTGGGCAGTAGGTACCGCGCGTTCGATCCGGACTCTGGATGGGGGCAGGAGCTGGGAAGAGTGCGGGCCCTTTGGCCCCTGCGTGCATTTCGTTACCCGGGAGGAGGGCTGGCTCGCCGGCTACTGGACAGTGGATGGGGGCAGTACCTGGCAGCGCTTGGCGAGCAGCGAGGAGGAGGCACGCTTCTTCTGCAGTGACCTGTATTTCCTGGACAGCGCCCATGGCTGGGCAGTGGGGATCGGTGCCTCCATCTATCGCTGGGTTTCCGGCCTCAATGTGCCCGACAAAGGCCTAGTTCGGCTCCTCGAGAGTTTCGAGTTAGCGGCGTACCCGAATCCGTGTCCAGGCGATATGATGATCATCCTTACGGGAGGAGAGGGCAAGCCCACGGCGCTTGAGATCCGTAATGTCTCGGGCCGGCTCGTGCGGCGCCTAGTGGTGCCCCCGGGTGGGACACGGTCCAGGGCAATTCCATGGGACGGAAGGGATGAGCGAGGGGCGAAATGCCCCGCTGGCGTCTACCTGGTGGGATTGGACAATGACCCGGCCCGCGCCAAGCTGAAGATCCTTCTCCTTCATTGAGGGCCGGGATGGCAGGGAGATAGTGCAACTGAGAACGGGGACGAAGGGAGAGACGCAACCAGACGACACCCCCCGTGGGCCTTCGCGCGCTTTGGCCGACTGGGAGATCAGGCGACCAACGCTCCGTAGGTTGGATGACCTGACCCGGGCTGACGGGTGCTTGCCACCGGAAGCATGCGCCCAGAGGAGAGGAGGTGCGCTGTTTTCATTCTGGGGGGACAGGCGCGAAAAAAGGCCTTGATTTTGGCGAAAATTGTTGTATATTATGAACCGAAATCGCGGGGTGGAGCAGTCTGGTAGCTCGTTGGGCTCATAACCCAAAGGTCGGTGGTTCAAATCCACCCCCCGCTACGAGCAAGGGCAGCTCGCGAGGCTGCCCTTCTTATTTTGGGCCGAATAGCCAGCAAGAATGCGAAGAAAAAGCTTGCATTCTTGGCACTTTCTTGCTACATTTAGGCCGCAATTGTTGGTACACCGAAGTACTGTATGTCAGCCCTCTGTTGTACGCGCAGTAGTGCCGCGGGGGAGGAGGCGAGGGCGCGGCGAACGGGTGGGCGAGATGCTCTCGCGGTCCGCCGAGCGTTCCGAACAGAGCTGCAAGACTCCGGTTGTACTGGTCAGTCTCACTGTTTTGAAAGGATTTTGCAGCATGGAACAGGGAGTGGTAAAGTGGTTCAACGAGGCCAAGGGGTACGGGTTCATTACCCGCGATTCTGGTGGCGATGTGTTTGTGCACTACCGCCAGATTGAAGGGGAAGGATTCCGCAAGCTGAGCGAAGGCCAGCGTGTCCAGTTCGACATCATGGAGACCCCCAAGGGCCTGCAAGCCACGAACGTCTCGGTCATCTGACCGCGACAGTATCCCGCACACCCCGACGCCTTCCGCGTCGGGGTTTTTTTTCCTACTCCTGTGAGGGCTCCCTGCTGACTGATGAGGTATGGCTCCTGAACAGCGCGACAGCACGTATGTTGAACCGCCCTATCGGCTGACCACCATCGAACAGATCCGCGCTGCGATTAAGACGCCACCGCCGGGCTTCACCCGGACCCATATGGGGCGGGTGCAGCGACTTGCCTCCCAGGTGCGTCTGCAGTCTCCGCCGGCCCTTTCGGTCCTGCCGCAGACCATCACGCTGCGGCTCTATCAATTCCGCACCCAATTGGTGCGAGTGTCGCAAATGGACATTCGCACCTCCGCCGAGTTGTCACTTGAGCGCGACCCCGCACTGTTTGCACCCTACATGCCATTCGTGCAACGTATTGCCCGGGAGTCCGACCTTGTTTCTTTCTTGTCCAATCTCCTTGCCGATGAGGCCGATGGCGGCCTATTACCTGGCAGAGTTCGTGATCAGCTGCGCGAACAGCTGACCCAGGCGCGATATCACCTGGTGGTGCGGACGATGGCCAACCACCTCAGGTCCCTGTGCAAGGCGCTCTTGAAGTCTGGTGCGGGCGATCGGGAGCAGGTGAGGAAGTTTCGATTCTTGTTGCTGGCGCACACGCTCTTTGCCGTCGGCAACGACGATGTGCTGAACCTTATTCGCAAGGGATTGGACGAGGGGCCGAATTCGGTGACCCTGCACAATGGCATGGCGGAGCTTTTGTTCCGCCGCGTGCCGATTATGTTGTACAAGCGCGTATTGCGCCCCCAGGCCCCCATCGAGAGTTTTGTGCGGCGGCTGGAGCATATGCGTCTCACTGTCTACCAACGGAACGCTCTGACCACGATGGTCCGAGCTGCCGCGGACCAGGAGACGTGGGCCCGCCGGTTGCGTGCAGCTGAACGCGCCGCCCGCACCTTCCAAATCCCAGAGGATGAGCAGGTCCGTCTGCTCGGTATGCTGGGCAACCTCCAGGTGGAACTGACGCGCGCACATCAGCTTTTCGAAGAGGTGGTCCTCGAACAACCCCTTAGACCCCTCTGCGCGGCATACCGCCAGCACCCCCTGGCCCTTGGCGTGAAGGTCCATTTCACGGTGCAAATGCGTCGTTTCCTGTGCACGGCAGAGCGGCTGGTGCTCTATCCGACCAAGGACTACATGGACCTCCTGAAGGGACGGTTTTCCTCCGACTGCACCAGTGAGGCGAAACTTGCCCTCGCTCACCTCTCTGAGCCGCGTTTTTTCAACATGCGCATTTTCCGCAACCAGGAGTGGATTGGGAACTTTTACTGCTTGGATCTGGGCGACGTTGCCAAGGCGATTGTCATCGATCGCATTCAGATCCCAAGGACTGTCCCGGCAGTCTACCACCAATTCTTCCCTGTGCTAAGTCGTGCGTTCGAGCGGGTCTTGCGCAAGACGCCTTATCGCTACGTGATGATAGCCCCGGACGTGAGCAACCACCTCCATGTGCGTCGGCTGTTGGCGGCATACATACGCTCCCGGCGCCCGAAAAGCCTCGAGCTGACAGATCTCCCCGGACTGAGGAGGTCTTTCGAGTCCTTTTCCGGCGAGAGGCCTCGCTTTTACGTGCTCGTAGACCTTGAGGAACTGCAACGCGCCAGACAAGAGGCCAGGCGCTCACGCCCTGTCTGAACGCACAAAAAGTGGTGGCATTTCTCCGCAAACACTCTTATCTTTAGCTTACTGGAGCAGCGACGGGCATTCTTATCGCATAAGACTAGGAGGTATACGCTATGGCATCACCGCTCCAAGGGTTGAATCCGAGGCTGCTGTGGGAACACTTTGACCAGATCAGAAAGATTCCCCACTGCTCGGGGAACGAGAGGGCCCTGGGGGACTATGTCCTTGCGGTGGCGGCAAGGCATGGGCTGACGGCGGAACGTGATGAGGTGGGCAACATCGTCGTGCGCAAACCGGCTACGCGCGGCCGGGAAAAGGCAGAGACAGTGATTCTGCAGGGGCACTTGGACATGGTCTGCGAAAAGAACGCAGCCGTGCGCCACGACTTTGGCAAGGATCCCATCCAGGTGAAGATTGAGGACGGCTGGGTGCAGGCGCAGGGGACGACGCTCGGCTCGGATAATGGCATCGGCGTAGCCGCAGCCCTGGCGGTCATGGAGGAGACTTCACTGGTGCACGGCCCGTTAGAGTTCCTGTTTACCGTCGATGAAGAAACAGGACTGACCGGTGCTCGGCACATCAAGCCGGGCTTTCTCACCGGCAAGAAGTACCTAAACTTGGACAGCGAAGAGGAAGGTGTCTACACCATCGGGTGCGCAGGAGGCGCAGACTCGGTGCTCAAGCTGCCGCTGCGCTACGTGACGGCGCCTGCGGGCCAGGCACTAAGGGTGCAGGTGGACGGCCTGCGCGGGGGGCACTCTGGCCTCGACATCAACACCGGCAGAGCCAATGCGCTGAAGGTGCTCACACGGTTGCTGTGGCGCCCCGATGGCTCCTACGAGTACGCGGTGAGCGCCTGCGGCGGCGGGAACAAGAGGAACGCCATCGCCCGTGAGGCCTGGGCCGAAGTAGTCGTGCGCCCCGACAAGGTGGACCAGTTCACCGCGAACGTCAACAAGGCGGCCGAGGAGGTCAAGTTCGAGTTTCGCAGCGTAGAGCCTGGGCTCCGTGTGACGGTGGAGAGGCCGTCGTCGGTGCCATCGCGGGTGTTAGAGACGGGTAGCTGGCAACGTCTCCTCAACTCGCTTTTCGTGTTGCCCCACGGAGTGTTGGCCATGAGCAGGGAGATTGAGGGCCTGGTGGAGACTTCGAACAACGTGGCCACCCTTGCTTGTGAGGAGAGCCACGCGGTCATTCAGATGAGCAGCCGCAGCTCGGTGATGTCGGCGTTGCAGGCGGTGCGCAATCGGTTGAAGGCCTTCGCGGAGCTGCTGGGGGCAGAGATCGAGCAGCCAGCCGGGTACCCCAGCTGGACTCCCAACGTGCAATCGCCCCTGTTAGCGCTCATGCAGGAGGTCCACCGCCGCGTCTTTGGCAAGGAAGCGCAGGTGATGGCGGTTCACGCCGGCTTGGAATGCGGCATCATCGGCGAGAAATTCCCTGGCATGGACATGATCTCCCTCGGCCCCACGATCCAGCACCCGCATTCACCTGAGGAAAGGGTGCACATCAAGTCGGTGGAGAACTTTTGGGCCCTGCTCACCGCCGCTCTGGCCCGGCTGGCCGAGGCCTAAAGAGCCACAGGCAGTAGTCATGGCCACAGTGGGGCACCACCACGTAGCGCAGGCGAAGGCCTTTCTGTGCTGGGAGCGCTTTCCTGGCCTGGCCATCCAGCTGGTTCAGGTGGAGGGGCCTGTGTCGTACTTCTTCGCACCACGGGCAGACCGGCCGGCGATCGTGGTCTTTGTACCAGCGCAAGGCGATTGCCGCGATGCCCTCTTTTTGCTCTTTCACGAGGTGGGCCACTATCTGCAGTACCTCGAACTTGTAGCCGCAGGACGGGAGGCCGAATACTGGCGGTTGGTGGACTTGCCTTCGGGCCAGGAGAGGCAGCGTTTTGAGTCGGAGGCGTGGCAACGGGGAGAGGAAGTGCTTGGAGAGTTCGTGCAGAGCTGTCTGCCCGACCGCGTGGATCTTCTGGCAATGTACGCGGAGTGCGGGCGCGAAAAGGCGGCCTCCTACGCCCATGTGCCTGCGGAGGGGCGCCCCTGAAAAGTGGGGACGGCCCCGGAGATTGCCGCGCCCGTTCGGACCCCCTCTCGGGGCAGGAACAGGAAGCATCTGGCCAAAGGCCCGGTGGTTCAGCGGCGCTCGGTGAAGCGGATGATATGCCCGTCCGGGTCGACGATTTCAAAATACCGTCCCAGCCGGGACTCCCGCGGCGTGGTGAGCACGTGGGCGTCCTTCTTGGTGCGCAACTCGTTGTAGGCCGCGTCCAGATCGCCGGCGCTGAAGCCGAAGGCAAAGCCGTGCTTCACCGGGCGCTCGTCCGCAAGCTCCGGCCGCTCCAGCTGCAGGCACAGTTCGATGCCCCCCAGGGTGAGAATACAGAGGTCGGGGTGGCGCATCTTTACCCTCGCCCCCAACACGCCACGGTAGAAGGCGACGGCCTCTTCAATGGATCGCACTGCGAGCAGGATCCGGTCGAGAGAATCGGGCATGGCCGAGTCCTCCTCCGTTGAGTTCGGGTCATGCCGGCGCGTGGAGACCCCCCTTGGTGCGCTATAGCGCCGGTGCGCTCCTGGGTGTCACGCAAAGGCCGCTGCGGGGTCAACGCATTGTGATTTTATTGTACGAACTTCTCACATCAATGTCAAGCAATTTCTTCTCAGGAAGAAGGGCCGGCGCAAAGTCGTGGTCCAGCCACATCGCACCCCCCGAGCCGATTCCGCGAAACAGAGCTCGGGCAAGAGGCCGCCGATGAGCAAGAAGGCCATATCATGCACAAAAGGTGGTACGGAGGGACAGCCATGAGGAGACAGGCGGCGGGAAGCATTTGTGCTCTGTTCTGTATCGTCGCGGTCCTGGGCGCGCAACCGCGTCGGATGACCTTCGCGGACCTATTCCGCTTTTCGCAGGTAGCGAGTCCGCGGTTATCCCCCGATGGGCGCTTTGTGCTGTTCGCGGTTACCAAGGCCGACTGGGACAAGAATACCCGGGTCACGCACTTGTGGCGTGTGGCCACATCCGACGGCGAGCCGGTGCAGATGACACGGGGCGACAAGAGCTGCACCCAGCCGCGCTGGAGCCCGGACGGCAGAGTCATCTCCTTCATCAGCAGCCGCGACGACAAGGCGCAAGTGTACCTAATGCGGGCCGATGGCGGTGAGGCCTGGAAGCTGACAGCGCACACCACGGCGGTGGGTAGCTACGAATGGTCTCCTGACGGCGAGCGCATTTACTTCACGGCGCCTGATGCGGAGCCGGAGGCAGTGGAGAAGCGGCGCAAAGAGAAGGACGATGCCTATCTGTATGGCCAGACGGAGAAAAACGTACATCTGTGGGAGTTCGACATTCCCCGTGGTACAGAGCGCCGTCTTACGCAGGGGAACATGTCCGTCCGGACCTTTGCCGTGGCGCCGGGGGGCCGACGGATCGCCTTCATCGCCGCGCCGACTCCTCTGGTGGATGACGATCCGAAGAATGAAATCTACTTGCTTGAGCTCGACTCCCTGACCGTGCGCCGATTGACCACCAACCAAGCCATTGAACGGAGCCTGGCGTGGCGACCCGACGGCAAAGCCATCACCTTCCAGTCCGACGCCAATGAGAATCTTGAAACCTACTACCAGGACTCGATTTTCTTGCTGGACCTGGCCACGGGTGAGGTGCGAGACCTTCTGCCCGGCTTTCGGTGGCAGGTCTTGGAGCACTTTTGGGGTGGCAAGAAGAGGGACACCATCTACTTCACCGCCAACATGGGCGTAACCACTCAGCTCTTTTCCCTTAGTCCGGCCCGTGGCACATGGCAGCAGCTGACTGATGCCGCAGGCGTTATCGGCGGCCTGCACTACGTGGCCGAGGTAGAGCGACTGGTGTGCACCCGTTCTGACCCCTACAACCCGCCCGATGTGTACCTTGCACAGTTGCAGGGTCCAGCCTTCCAGCGGCTGACGCGCATGAATCCGCTGGTGGACTCTTTAGCTCTGGCCCGCTACCAGGTCATCCGCTGGCCTAGTTACGACGGCACCACGGTGGAAGGCATTCTCATCACCCCGCCCGACTATGACCCGGGCAAGACCTATCCCTTGATCCTGCAGATTCACGGTGGACCGGAAAGCTCCTACCAGCTTGCCTTTTCGGTCAGTTGGGCCACCTACCCCCATGTCCTTGCCGGCAAGGGGTACGTGCTCTTGCAGCCAAACTACCGTGGGTCAACGGGCTATGGCGACGAGTGGATGCGGGCCATCATCGGGCACTACTTTGAGAAGGATGTGGATGACCTGCTGAGTGGCGTGGACCATCTGGTGGAGCGAGGCATCGTACACCCGGAGAGCCTGGCCGTGCATGGCTGGAGCGCCGGTGGCCATTTGACTAACTGGCTCATCACGCACACGCAGCGCTTTCGCTGTGCCTCTTCCGGCGCCGGCTGCGCCAACTGGTTTAGCTTCTACGCCCAGACGGACATGCACTACATTCGAGAGATTTGGCATGCCTCCTCTCCGTACCAGGCAGTTGACTTTTGGCTCGACAAATCGCCCGTGCGCTACGCAGCTGCGGCACGCACGCCCACCTTGCTGTTCTGGGGGGAGAACGACAAGAGGGTGCCTTTCCCCCAGGGCCAGGAGATGTATCAGGCATTGCGGTATTTCGGCTGCCCGGTGGAGATGGTGGTATTCCCGCGCGCCGGTCATGGTCCGGGAGAGTTGCGGCATCAGATGCACAAGATGAAAAAAGAGTTCGCGTGGTTTGAGCACTACCTGCGAGGCAAAGAGATGCCCGCCTCGCTGGACGAAATCGAGTAGCTTCGCAGTGGACAAGGAGGATACGGGCTATGGCACGGGTTAGCAAGACCTGGTTAGGAGTGAGCCTGCTTCTATTCGTCCTTGCTGTGTTGTTCTCGTCCTGCGGCAAGCCCCCAGAAGCGGATCTGGCGGCCAAAGCAGCGGAAGTGGACAGCGTGTGGGTCAAGGGGCTGAAGACCTCGCGCAACTATGACAGCCTCCGGACGGCACAGACCGCACTTGCGCGTCGCTACACTGAGCGGGTGAGGCTGGCAAGGGTCAGTGGCGAGGACCTGTTGGCCCTTGGTTCACTCTATCAAGTGCTGGGCGAGTACGGCAAGGAGCAGCAGGCGCTGGAGAAGTACCTTGCCGCACGGGGGCCGCAGGACAGCCTGGCGGCCATTAGGTTGCTGCAAAGCTATCTGTACGCCGACAGCCTCCAGAAGGCCGAGGCGTTTGCCCTGCAGCACATGCCCGCGATCGGCCTTCAGCCGGACTTTGGTCAGTGTCTCGGCCTGGCCTACGGGTTCTTTGATGCCGGGGATTTGCAAAAGGCGGAGTTTTGGGTCGATGCCGCGCTGCCGAAGTCCCCTGCGGACCAGAGGTATTCGGCCGTAAGCTTCAAGGCGGAGATTGTTGCCGCGCGGGGAGATATGCGCGAGGCGATGAATATTCTCAAGAAAGAGATCGCCGCAGCCAAGGGCGATGAACGGGCTGCCGGCTACCTGCGCGCGACGCAGACTAGGCTGGCCTTGGTGGGGACCAAGGCTCCTGCTTTTCAGGCCAGCCAGTGGATCGACGCCCAGCCATTAAGCCTGGCGGGCCTGCGGGGCAAAGTGGTCCTATTGGACTTCTGGGCGCCTTGGTGCGGACCGTGCCGCGCTACCTTTCCCCACCTGAAAAAGTGGTATGCCGATTACCACGAGAAGGGCTTGGAAATCATCGGTCTGACCAAGTATTACGGCCGCTTCAACCAACTGGGCCAGAACCTCACGGACCTATCCCCAGCCGAGGAGCTGGAATGGATCAAGAAGTTCAAAGCGCACCACGAAATCCCCTTTCCTTACGCTGTGGCGAGCGCAGAACAGGCAAAGGCCAACTTTGATGCCTACGGCGTGAAGGGCATTCCCACGGTGGCCGTGATCGATCAGAATGGGGTGGTGCAATTGATCGTGGTGGGGTCTGGCGAGAACCAGGCGAAGAAGATCGAGCAGAAGATTAAAGAGCTCCTGCAGGCCTAAAGCCAGGGCAAGGAAAATGACTCGGGGCGCGTAGCTGCGTGTGGAAGCTGCGCGCCCCGTCTTGGCAAGATCGTTCCTGCGGTCCCCGGGCCTCGACTGCCCAAACTTGCCGCAGCTTTCTGCTTCATTGCCCTATCGCTTCCTTCCACGGCTCAAGGACAAAATTGTCCTTGAATGACCCCATGGCACGGATTTGGTAGGAACGATACCCCTCGTCGCTCTGCGCGAGGTCGAAGCAACTGGAGCTATAGCCGGAGCTGTAGCGGTTGTATGCCCCCACGATTTTGTTCATGATGCTCGGGCCGTTGTGCGGATTGTCCCGGGCCTCCAAGTAGCAAAAATAAAAGTGCATAAAGCCATAGTAGAGGGTGCTGGAGATCGAGCAGTACCCTTTGCTGTCGAAAAAGTTCTTGTTGAGGAGCACGGTTTCGTCGAATGAAGAGCGGGCCAGCTGGGTGATCCCCCAGTCGTCCAGTTTGTTGTACGAGCCACCGCTCACGACCACGAAGAACCAATCCTTGAACCGCAGGTAGTGTTGCCACTTGCTTTCCTGCCAGGCCAACGCTTTGAGCGCGCGCAAGAACAGTCTTCGTTCCTGGCCCTTGAGGACGTCCCCAAAGTCTGCAAGCAGTGTTTCGCCGATGGTGGTGATGAGAGTGTCCACCGCGCGGTAGTAAGCGCGCCGCCGCACAGGGTCCTGCCACTGTTCCGGCGTCAAGGCAAAATCAAGCTCGATCATTCCCTTGCACTCGCCCGTGATGTCCGCCCAGGCGGTGCCTCGGTCGCCCCTGATCTCGGGGCGGAGAAGCCAGCGGTCGAAAAGGTCGTAGACCCTGGTTTTGCTGCCGATCCCTTCTGCCTCGAGCTTGCCCGTGGGGGTGGCCAGGGTATCGTCGCGCGGCGAGCCGGAAAAGTCGCGCATCCAGCGGCTGGCGGGTTCAAGGAGCCACGGGGTCGGTTCGGCACGCGCTGCCGCTACCACATCCGCGTGGGGTCGCGGGCGTGCCGGCGATGCTCGATGGGATGTGGCGCACGCCGCCATGAGCAAAACTCCTATGCCCAATGCCACGCCTACGCAGGTGAAAATGTCGCGGACACGCCTCCACCGTATCATCGATTCTGTCCCATGCAGTTAGTCTCCCGTTCAGCGTCACTGCCTGGTCTTGAGGGCCCCCATCGGTGCTTCAGCGACCCAGCGGATGGCGCACTAAATGAGCCAACGGTCTAGCACCACCAAGGTCAATGGCTTATGCCAAACGTGAACAGGTGCACGCTGTTGAAAAGGCCAAAATCCTGAAACGCATAGTCGATGCGCATGGTGGAGCCGCCCCAACTCTGTCGCAGCCCTATGCCGGCAGTGAGTCCGCGCTCGTCATAGTTGCCCATGTAGCCGAGACGCACGGTGAGCGTTTCGTGCAGCGTATATTCGGCCCCGACCTTCAGCTTCTCTTTGAAGTCACGCGGGTGACGCGATTCAAAGCCAACCTGGAGGTCGTGCTCCTGCAGATCGACCAGCAGGAACGAGAGGGGATTCACACTGAGCGCAAAGCTGACTGCGAACGGCAGGGGGAATTTGTCCCGCTCGTAGCGGATCTCGCGCGACACGTTCTGGATGACGGCCCCAAAGCGGATGCCGTGGTAGGCAAAGTCATACACGGCGCCCACGTCCACGGCTGGCTCGCCGTGTGCATATGACTTCTGCGCGGTGACCAGGTTGGGGTCATTGACGTCGGAGCCGGCGGTGGCCACCCACGCGTCGCCCAGGTCCTGGTAAGCGTATTTCAGGTGCACCCCGTAGGAAAAGCGGTCACTGACGCGCTGGGCAAAGGCAATGCCCAGGCACCACGCCGAAGGGGAGAAGACGCCCGTGTCGATGAACCCATGCTCATTGTCGGCGCGGCGCGTGCCGTAGAACTCACCATAGTCCATCATGATGGCATTGACGCAGATGGTGCCCACGCGTGGCAAGGCAACCGCGGCCGCTGCTGAGGTGTGGTTGATGTCAGCGATCCCCTTGGTGTAGTTCAGCGCCACGTCCCATCGACCGTCGATCCATGCCAGTCCGGCAGGGTTCCAAAAGGCCGCGTTTGCAGTGCGGGCAGTGGCGACCCCCAAGGCCCCGCGACCCACCGCCTCGGCGGAAATGGGGTTTTCCAGGAAACGGAACCCCACTTGCCCCTTCTTGATGATCTGGCTCTGCGCAGGCAATGCTGCCATCATGAGCATTATGGCCAATAGCACCATTCCTCTGTACTTCATGGCCTTCTCCTCGCTTTAGTGCCCCCAAACTCTACCGCACCAGCACGAACTTGACGAACTGGTCCGGCAGGGCATGACCATCGACGTCCTCTGCCTCGGTCACGGCTAGCACGTAGATGCCGCTCGTCACGTACTGGTTGGCGTCAGTGCGCTGATCCCACACCTCTTGATCGGTCCCGAAGTGGTCGATGCTAATGATCTGGTCGCCTGTCTCGGTGAACACGCGCAGCTTGCACTTGTAGGGCAATTGCGTGAAGAGGATGCGGTCTGGTGCACCCGGAAAGCCGAGGCCCCCGGCCCTGATGGAGGCCGGATTGGGCACGACGCGCACGCGCTGGGTGGTTGCTAGTCCGGCTTTGAATGGTATAGCTGGCATTGCGGAGCGATTGGCAAAGCGCGAGCTCTCCAGCTTTTGCCCGGGGAAGAGCCCGTCGCGGTTCTGTGTGCCGTCGTCCACTGCGGTGACGGCATAGTAGTAGCTGACCCCGCGCGTCACCGCGGTGTCCACGAACGTAGTCTGATTGCGGTTGGTGGTCTCGAAGATGAGCTGCCAGCGCTCGCCGCTGTAAGCATCTTGCGGGTCGCCCACGTACGAAGCCCCCTTCTTGCGATACACGCGCCAAGCGTACCAGTCATCCACCCCTGTGTCTGGATCCTTGAAGTAGGAGGGATCAGGGTACGACCATCTTACGACTACACGGTCGGCGTCGCTTATGACCTCCAAATCTGGTGGCGGCGGTGGATCGGGGATGTCCAGCCCACGACTCCACGCCCAGTAGGCGCGATCGAGAACCTTGAACAGGGAGTCACGGCCGCTGAGCACCCAGGTGTTCTTTTCCTGGTCAGATATCTGGCCGGCAAACCACGCTTTGCCAATGCTGTCGGCCATGTCCCAGGAGAGCGAGCCAACGCCGATGGCATAGACCACCGTGATGGAATCATACCGCCCGATGGCAGCGTTCTTGGTGAGTCGATAAGGTCCGACGGTGACAAAGCGCATTGGCCCCTTTTCCGGACTGGTTGCCCACCCTTCGGTGATGATGTCCTTGGGGAACTTGCCCCGACTGTCGTGGCCGATGTAGGTGTCGCGCAGGCCAAAGTCGCGCCGCCCCCACAGGTCCTTGACGATACCGGCGTGGGGCATGGCGTAGGGCTGGGCTGGGTCGTCGGCAGGGTCAATGGGGGAGCTGCAGGCGTAGAGCAACGCGTAGCCAGGTACTTGCGGCGAGATGAGGTGACCTGTGGTTCGGTCCGGGTCACCGGTGTGGTCTCGGCTGCCATTGGGATAAGCAGCGCTGCCGCCCAGCG
The DNA here is from genome assembly GCA_034506335.1 of candidate division KSB1 bacterium. Classification (NCBI taxonomy): domain Bacteria; kingdom Pseudomonadati; species Candidatus Zhuqueibacterota bacterium. The sequence goes on along the minus strand of JAPDPR010000040.1, from coordinate 22,165 downwards.
TCGAGTCCCAGTAGTACGCCACTTTCAGCGTATCCCGCGGCCGGCCGGTCACCAGCTGCGACTTGCGCGCAAACCAGCTATCCAGGTCGTCCTCCCCCTCATACGCGAAATGGCCAAACACTTCGTACTCGCCAGCTTTCGAAGGCCCGAAACTAAAGGCTACCGGCCACCACAGACGGATGGTTTGGTCGGGGAAAAAGTCTTCCGGCCCAGGGTTTTCGATGGGACGTCTGGTCTCGCCAGTGAACTTGTAGGTGCCTTTCCAGATGATGTAGTCCTGGTGGTTGGGATTGCTGAACGCATAGACCTCCACGTGCGTGCGAATGCCCCAGAAGGGCAGAATATCCTCCCAGATCGCCGCAATATCGGGCTTCAGCTTTGGGTCCACCTGCCAGCGGTACTCGCGGTACAGCGGCACACCGTCCACGGTCACGTATGGCGGGCGATAACGCCTTATCTCCATGGACCAGTCGTTGACCCCGTTGCTCACGAAGGGGGTAGGTATAATCTTCCGGTTTCCCCTCTGGTCCACACAGCCGCTGTCGTCGAGGCAGATGGGGTTGAAGATCTGGTAGAGAAGCTGTGAATGCCACTGGTCCTGAGGATAAAAGAAGATCTCTGTCTTTTCAGGGCCGGTGCCGGTGAGCATCCAGCTGTACTGGGTGGTAAATTGCCCTTCACCGTTCAACTTTTTCATGTCCAGCTTGATGGCGTTGACGTCGATGAAGAGCGGCGGGCCGTTGTAGTCCTTCTGTGGCAGGGCCGAAGTGGCCCAGAGGCTCAGCATCAGTGCCACCAGCCCCACACGCAACAGTTGTCGCCTCATCTCCTTTTCTCCGACTTTTAGGTGGTGGGCCTCGAACAGCCCTTTATGACAGTAGCGCTTACCGGACGATCAGAACTTTGCATGTGCCTATCATTGACTCCCCGAGCACCTGACACACATAGAGTCCGCTGGCAAGCCCGGAGAGGTCGAAAGTGGCGTGGCCTTCACTCTGACTACTTGGGGTGAGGAGTTCACACACTGTTCTGCCGCGCATGTCGCAAAGACGCACGCTCACTGCCTGTGTGGCGGGTGTGCGATGCACCACGGTGACCCAATTCGTGCAGGGGTAGGGAAAACAACGTAACTCCGCATTTTTCGGTGCCTCCTTTTGCTCGGTCACCACGGTACCGCTCAGGAGCTCTCGCCCTATTGTACTCATGAGCACCTGCTCCCCACCCACGACATCCTGCCCCAGGGCCCAGACAATCACACCGCCAAGCCGCTGCTCTCGCACGTAAGCACACTTGAGACGGACCGAGCTGGTGTCGTCAAAGCTCAATAGCATGGTGCCGCCAGCGTTGGTGAGGTAAGGCACCTTCGCGATTTCATCCCAGTGGTAGCGCCAGGTGGGGAGGTAGTCGCTTGTCACCACGCTGTACCAGACCTCGGCCCCGCCGGTGCTTGGGCCGTAGAGTCTCGCGGCGGTGAACAGCCGCCCGTAGAGCGGGATGCCAATGAGAACCTTCTGCCGCGGGAGCCCGCAGGACAGGAGGTAGACTGCGGCTTCGTGCGCCGAGCCGCACGGATCATTGCCCGAGGAGTAGAGGGGCGCATTGTGCCCCGCGTGTGCGGTCCAGCTGCCGTGAAAGTCGTAGGTCATGCAGCCAATCCAGTCAAGGTAAGGATGGAGCGCTGCAAAATCGTACCTGCTTCCTGCCCACGCGCCAGCCGGCACGGCGGCGGAGAGTGAACGTGGCGGCACCAGGGTGTTCAGTGCTTGTCGCAGTTCCTTGACCCACGTGGTCAGGTTGGGCCGGTCAGTAGCGCTCGGGTATTCCCAGTCGATATCCACCCCGTCGTAGCCGGCGCTCAGACAGAGGTCCCTGACGGCAGTAGTAAAGCGCGCCCTCTTCGCCGGGTCTGCCGTCATGGGCGAAAAGCCGTCCGACTGTCCCCACCCGCCCAACGAGAGGATAGCTTTCCTATCAGCCCCGTGCACCACGGCTACAAAACCATAAGCGTCAAATTCGCCATACATGGCCATGTTTCCGTCCGCAGTAGGCCAGGCAAAAGCGTGGGCCACATGAGTCACGGAGGCAAAATCAATGGCCTGAGGTGGAAAAGACCGCTGCACCCATGCTGGATAATAACCTACGACAATTAGCGGTGATGCCTTCACAGCACAGGTAAGCAGCAATGCATAGAGCGATGCAAGAGAACCCTGCCGAAGGTCAACCAGCCGTTGCCTCATATTCTCATCACAGATTGATCCGCAAGCCGAGCAACACCCGCCGCGGGTTCAAGAACAAGGGTGCCGTGAACCAGCCGATGTCGATGTAGTCCTTGTTCCACTCTCCCAGCTTGTCGTTGCCGTGCTGATCGCCACTTTCGAACGGCAGGTGCAGCGAGTTCTTGTAGCGGTCAAACTGTGCCGTGCTCATGTTCTGGAACGAGAGTCGCTTCTGGTTGAACAGGTTCTGCACGGTGGCCACCAATTCAATGCTTACCCCCCCTAAGCGAATCATCTTGGCTGCTCGGAGGGCGGCATTGGAATAGTCCACCACCTCGATTCGGTGTTGCTTCTCCTCAGGCTCCTGTGGGTTGATGATCTGCCGTCCCCCGTCCTGCCACTCGAAGAAGAAGTTGACATAGATGCCGCTCAATGGCCAGAGGCCCCACAGGCGCGGTCCCCAGCTCATGGGCGTGTGGACGTTCACATTGGCGTGGGCTAACGGACGTGGATCGGTGGTGACGATGTTGGGCCACCGCTCCTCCTCTGCTGCCCGCAGCCGGTTTTCATACACGTAGGCAAGTCCGGTGCGGCCCGTGGTCTGCAGTCGGTACTCGTAATTCCCCCAGAAGGTCAGGAAGCGCCCGACGCGCTTTTCCAGACGCAGCTCCGCCCCGCGGATATCCTTGTAGAAATCCGGGAAGTACTTCTGCACCGTCTGCTCTTCCCAATAGTCCACATAGGAGCGCGACAGCGGTTCGTCTTTCACGTCCTTGTAGTAGAAGGTCACGTTAAACAAAAAGTCCTTCCAGAAATTCTGCTCGTAGCCGAACTCGTAAGCAACGGTTCTGGCCATAGTGAGGTCCGGGCAGGGCACATTGGTGGCGCCCGGCATTACCGCCTGATTGTACAGGAACGTTGGGTTGGGGCGCTGGTAGAAATGGCCGTAGTTGAAGTAGAGCTTGCTGTTCACGGTGATCGGGAAAGACACCCCTACCCGCGGCGAGAGTTTGAGCTGAGTCTTCACTTCCGTGGCAGGCCAGCCCGGTGGCTCGTCCAGCATCTCGCGGAACTTGACCCACTTTTCCCACGAGCCGAATTTCCCCGGCAAGTACTGGTAGACTAGGTTGAAAAAGTTGGCATAGTCCGGATCAAGAGGATGGGCGACCAGATAGGACTTTTTGTTGGGATTGAAGTAGTCGGCTCGCAGCCCGATGGTAGCGATCATGCCCTGGAACTCGAGCTTGTCCTGCGCGTAGAGGCCAATCTCCAGCGGCTTGGCCGTGTAGTACTGCCAGGTGTCGGGTGTCCAGCTCTGTTCCGATTGTAGCCAGGTGCCGGAGTTCACGAACATGTAGTTATAGTCCACACTCAATCCTGTTTCCACCTGGTGATGGCGACCAAGCTGGGCGGTGAGGTCTATCTTGAGGTTGGCCGACCACGAGTAAGAGGAGTCGGCAGCCTGCAGCCCACCGTAGAGCCAGAACATGTTGGTGATGTCGGTCAACCAGTTCGTGGAACCGTTGGGCGTGCCCTTGCTCGGCACATCCAATACGCGGTAGGTGCTATCCAACATGAACCAGGCGTCGGCCCGTGAGGTGTCCAGGGCAAAAGGGGTGAGTTTGCTGTCGGTGTATCCCATCTGAAGGTCAACCGTGTAGAATGCCTTGGGCGAGAGGGTGTGAGTGAACTTGGCTCCACCGACCACCAGACGCTTGTCGTAGAATTGCAGCCGACTCTTATTGAACATCTGCACAAAGCCGTTGCTGCCGCCCAGGAGCGCTGCCTGTTGCGCCACGGATGCTTCTGTGCTGCTCAGGAAATTGAAGCGGCTTGAATTGTCGATGAGCGCGCCGCCAAAGGTGCTGGGCCGGCCAGCGGTCAGGGTATTGACCTCAGCGTACATGCTGTTGAGCGACAGCTTCATGCTGGGGCTCAGGGTGGTAGTGAGCTTGAGCTGGCCGTTCCAGTCCACATAGTTGTTGCGCGGCCCGATGGGGAAGGCGAATTGCGTGTCCTCGTACTTGAAGCCCGCGAGGAAGGTTGTTCGACCTAGGAACGCCCCCAACACGGGCAGCCCGCCGCCTGGCACCGGTCCGGTGAGCGTGCCTTCGACAAAGACGTCCGGCTTGTCGGCGAAGCGGTACTGCGGGTGTTGCCGTTTCCACAGCGCAAGCTTTTGCTCGGGGGTAAGCTTGGCCAGGCGCGGGATCCCGATCGCCTCGTAGTTGCTTCTCCCTTCGTTCTTGTTCTTCCACCCGCGGAAGTAGCGCAGCTCCTCCGGCACCGTAGTGTCGCCAATAGTGCCTTTCCATGCGTAGCCATGTTCGCTGGTATCGGCAAAGACGCGATAGATCCACGATTCGTCACTCCACGGGTTGACGCCGAAAAACTTTTTCTGGCCGCCGGGGGTGGCGTCCAGGCGCAAAGAGAGCGAGTAGCGGTCGCGGCGCCCCTCCTTGGTGACCACATTGACTAAGCCAGAGCGGAACCCGCCGTACTTGGCCTGGAAACCGCCGGTGAGCACCTGCAACTCTTCCACCGACGTGGAGTTGAGCGAGAGGTAGGAGTTCTCCGAGCGAGGGTCGCGCAGCGAAATGCCGTCGATGCGCACGTCGGTCTCACGGATGCCTCCGCCGCGGATGCTCAGACCATGGCCGTCGTTATCCGCGACAAGCTGCACCCCTTTGATCTTGTTCACGAACTCATCTACACGCATCACCGGCGTCTCGGCCAGGCGCTCGGTGAGAATGATCTCCTGCGTCCCAGCAACATCGGCGCGGATGGGCTCGCGCTCGGCAACCACCTCGATCGCCCCCATCTCTAACACCTGGGTGGTGAGCGCAAAGTCCACGGTGGTGGTGCGGTCAAGGTTCACACGCACCTGCTGCTTGACCACCGGGCCGTAACCCATCATCGAGGCCCTGATGTTGTACGTGCCTGGCGGCACATTGAGGATGACAAAGTAGCCCTCGCGGTCAGCGGCCGCACCCATCTTCACCTCCAGGGGCACAACCTTGTCCGCTTGCCAGACGCTCTCCACAATCACGTTGGCCCCGGGGAGTGGCTCCTTGGTCTGCGCATCGTACACTCTTCCGGCTACCTTGCCGTTCGCACCATATGCACCCAGCGGCACGATGCTCACCAAAACCACCGGCAAAACGGCCCACACCAGCAGCCGGCGTAGAGGAAATGTGCATCGCAACATGCTCGGTTCCTCCAGTCTATCTGGGCACCATGCGCCCTTTCTTCCGGGTTGACCGCAGTGTTCGCGCTGCGCCCTTTCCAGTTCCCCGTAACGCCCTTCGAGTTTCTAGGGGGCAGCCCAGTGATAACATCTTGGCGGCTACCTCTCTAAGCGGGCTGGTTTACAAGCAAAGGTGCATCGGCAGCCAATGCAATTTAACGCCCATGAGCGCAAATGTCAAGTTATTTTTTTCGGTTGCGCCGCCACCGAAGGGGGCTACCGCACCACCGACCGCGTTTTTTCGCTTGCAAAGCGGCGCGGGTTTTCCTATATTGGCAACGCTCTGCATGTGTCTGGCGAAGCAGGCTGGAGGCAAACCGCTTATGAACGCACCTGTTGCGTTGGCGCTGGATCTCGGCGGCACCAAGTTGGCAGCGGCTCTTTTTACCCAGGAAGGAAAACTGGTGCACAAGCAGGTAGTGCCCCTCCAAGGTCGGGTCGGCGGCGCAGTGGGGGAGCTGATTCGCGAGCAGATTGTTTTGCTTCTTGGGGTGGCTAAAGAGCAGGGCTATGCGCCGCGCGCGCTGGGAGTGTCGGTCCCAGGCATCGCCTATGCCGCCAGCGGGCACGTGTGGGCGCCGAACATCCCCGGGTGGGAAGATTATCCCCTCCGGGAAGAAATCCAGACGGTGCCTGCAGCGCACGCGTTGGCGGTGACTATCGACAGCGACCGGGCCGCTTACATCGTGGGGGAGACGTGGCAGGGGGCAGCCAAAGGGTGCAAGAATGCCATTTTTCTCGCCGTGGGTACGGGTATCGGCGCCGGCATCCTGGTTGACGGAAAAGTCCTACGCGGCCATCGCGATGTGGCGGGCGCCATCGGCTGGATGGCGCTGGACAGGCCCTACCGCGCTGAGTACAGGAGCTGTGGCTGCTTTGAGTACTATGCCTCCGGCGAAGGGATCGCCAGGCTTGCCCGGGAGATGGTGGCGCACGACGCCACCTACCAGGGAGCTCTTCGCGCCAAGTCTTTGGACCTGCTGACTGCTCCGGACGTCTTCGCGGCCTACGCTGCGGGTGACCCACTGGCCGCGCGGGTCTTTGACGAATGCGTGGCTTTCTGGGGCATGGCCGTGGCCAACCTGGTGAGCCTTTTCAATCCTGAACGGATTGTGTTCGGCGGGGGGGTATTTGGGCCAGCGGTGCAGTTCCTGGATCGAATTGCAGCAGAAGCCCGTCTCTGGGCGCAGCCGATAAGCATCACCCAGGTGCACCTGGTCGCTTCCGCGCTGGGCGGCGAAGCTGGGCTGTACGGAGCCGCTCGCCTGGCCTGGGACGCCGTCTCCTGACAAATCACCAAGAGGGATCAATGAGCTATCGTCGATCGCACGTCTTCGCCGCTTGCTGCGCGGGCATGCTCATGTTCGGCATTGTGCTCACGACCCTTGGCGCCATCCTTCCCGAAGTCATCCCCAAGTTTGGCATCGACAAGAGCGCGGCCGGCTCACTGATGGCGCTGCTCTCCTTCGGCATCCTCACCGGCTCGCTTGTTTTTGGCCCGATCGCCGACCGCTATGGGTACAAGGCCTTGCTTGCGTTCTGCACTGGGCTGCTCCTGGTGGGGTTTGAAGGGATTGCCCTGGCTCCCTCCATGGCGGTATTGCGTCTGTTTGTGTTCCTCATCGGCTGTGGCGGGGGCGTGATCAACGGGGGAACCAACGCCTTGGTGGCCGATATCGCTGAGGAGGGTCGCGGCGCGGGGCTCAACTTGCTCGGCGTGTTTTTCGGCGTGGGTGCCATGGGCGTCCCCCTGCTATTGGGAGGGCTTGGGACGCGCAGTTCGTACCAGTGGATCATCGGCATCGTGGGCGCGGCGGTGATTTTCCCCCTGGTGTTCATTTTGACGATTCCCTTTCCAAGGCCGAAGCAAGAACAGGGTTTTCCGATTCGGCAGGGTTTGCGCCTGCTGGCTCAGCCCACACTGCTCCTGCTGGGGGGCATGCTCTTTTTCCAGAGCGGGATGGAGATCACCACCGGAAGTTGGAGCGCGGTGTTCCTACAGGAGGAGCTGGGCATTCCGCAAAGCAAGGCGGTCCTCTATCTGAGCTTCTACTGGCTGGGCCTGGTAGGGGCGCGACTGGCGCTGGGATTCTGGCTGAAGCCGGCCTACCGCGCGGCGGTGATGCGGTTGGCCGTCGCTCTGGCGTTTGTCGGCGCGCTCATGACGCTGCTCGCCTCACGCGTTGAGCTGGCAGTGGCTGGGCTGTTGCTAGTGGGCGCGGGATTTGCGGGGATCTTCCCCATCGTGCTCAGCTTTGTAGGGGATGCCTATGGCACCCTTTCCGGCACGGCGTTCAGCATTGCCTTTGTCATGGCGCTCACTGGGGGCATGACTCTGCCTGCTCTTGCGGGCGTGATAGGGGATGCGCACGGCCTGCGCACCTCGTTTGTGCTCATCCCCTTGGGCCTCCTCTGCGTGGCGGCCCTGTTCACGATTGTCAAGGAACGTCTTTCGGGCAAGACCGAGCAAATGTAAGGGAGCGACTATGCTGGCGGACATCTGGCTTACACATGCGCGAAAGGTTATGGACGAGATCGCGGCCACGCAACGTGACAATATTGCCAAGGCCGCGGAGATCATGGCCCAGTCAATTGCTGCGGGCCGGTGGGTACACACCTTCGGCTGCGGGCATGCCACACTGCCGGTGGAGGAGATGTACCCGCGCATCGGCGGGTTTGTGGGTTTTCACCCAATGATCGAACTCCCGCTGTCGTTTTTCACCCACATCGTGGGCGAGATGGGCGTGCACCAGTTCGTCTTCCTCGAAAGGGTGGAAGGCTATGGGAAAGAGATCATGCGCAGCTACACCTTTGACCCGCGCGACACCATGTGGATTTTTTCCCATTCGGGGATCAACAATGTGAATATCGACATCGCGCTGGAGGCGAAGCGGCTGGGGATGAAGGTGGTGGCGACCGGCTCCGCGCAGGCGTTCAAGGACACTCCCACGCGCCACTCTTCGGGGAAAAAGATTTTCGAAATCGCGGATGTGGTGGTGGACACCTGCGTGCCTGCCCGGGACGCGGTGGTGCCGCTCAAGAATCACGTGGACAACATAGGGCCGATTTCCACTATTGCTTTTACCACTGCGGTGTGGATGATCATCACCACGGTGGCAGAGATTCTGGTGGACAAGGGGCATCGGCTGTACATTCATCCTTCGCACAATGTGCCTGGCGACACCACCGCGCGCGAGCGCCTGAGCGAAGCGTTGGCCGAGTACAAGCGGAGGATTGCGGGGGTGTAGGAACAGACGCGCTTGGCGTTTGCGATGGGCCTCCCGGGTGGAGTTCTCCGGGAGGCTTTTTTGTGGGGCGCCAGGCTGGTCGCGCTGCATTGAATCGTGGCTCCGCTAAGTCCATGACACGGGCTTGGGCCTGTATTCCGCCAATCCGTTGCGATCCGTGGCAGGGGGTAGAAAGAGGGGGGCATAAGCGTCACCGTAGTGCAAGGCCCCGACTTGCCCTACAGTACTTGGGCGAAGGTGCTGGGTGCGGCACTGTCGGAGCATCGCCTTTCGGCTGTGCCATTCGTGTCCATCCGTGCCGATCTGTGGTTGGGGATCGACGCTGCTTCTGGCGAATGATTTGCCTCTCGCGCTACCAAGCAGAGAGGTGACAAACGGTCGAGAGATATTCGCCTAGACCGCTTCAGGGGGAATGCGAGTCCTTTTGAAATCGAACCTTTCCCCCCACCATGGTCGCCCACACCTCGCAGTCGTCCCCTAGCAGTACCAGGTCGGCGTCCTTGCCTACGGCCAGGGTGCCTTTGCCCTCCAGCCCGAGCACACGGGCCGGGTTGACCGAGGCCGCCTCGATGGCCTCTTTGAGAGAGCAGCCCGTGAACTGTTGCAGGCGGCACACAAGCCGGTTGAGGCCGACTGCGGTCCCGATGAGCGTGCCGTCCAAGTAGCGGGCAATGCCCTCGCGCGACTCGTACTCACGGCCATTGTAGAGGTACCTGCCTTCCGGAAGACCCATGGCCTGAATCCCGTCGGTGATGAGCACCAGGCGAGTGGGCCCGAGAAGCTTCCAGGCCAGGCGTACTGCCGCCGGGTGCACGTGCACCCCGTCGGCGATGAGCTGCGCCGTCACGTGCGGACTCTCCACTATAGCCGGTAATGGGCCTGGGTCGCGGTGATGAAACTGTCCCATGGCATTGAAAAGGTGCGTCACATGCCCCATGCCTGCACTGAAGCCTTGCAGGGCTTGCTCATACGTGGCCGCCGAGTGGCCGAAGGAACAGATCACGCCGGCCGCGACAAGCTCACGAACCAAAGGCGCCACACCCGGCAACTCGGGGGCGACGGTCATCATCTTGAGGGTTGGGCCGGTGAGGCGGAGGATTTCGTTCAGGGTCTTCGCGGAGGCCGGGCCGATACACGTGGGACTCATCCCTCCGCGCTTATCTGGGTTGATGAAGGGGCCTTCCAGGTGAAGGCCCAGCAGATTGGCTCCGCCCAGGTCTTGGCCCGCCAAGCCCGCAGCGACCTGGAGGTGATGGTTCGGCTTGTCGAAGTGGAAGGCGGTAGTGGCCAGGAAGCTCGTGGCGCCGAACTGGGGCAGGGTGCGGGCGATGGTAGTCAGCGCTTCGGCGGTGCCGTCTAAGACATCCGCACCGCCTGCACCCTGGATGTGCACATCAATGAACCCTGGCGCGAGCGCTCTGCCGGAAGCGTCAAGGACGGCGGCGTCGGAAGGCAGCGGCAGATGCTGGCCTATGGCGGCGATGCGCCCCTGCTCGACGAGCACGTCCACGGGCGGAGCGCCGTCCGGAGCGTCATAGAGGCGACAGTCTCTGATACAGAGGCGTTCTGGCATAGTCAGCTCCTGTGTCGTGTTGGCTCGAATATAGCCTTTTTTCGCGAACAGCGCAAGGTTTTTGTCCCGCACGAGGTCTCCTTGCATTTGCTCCCATTTGTTGCTATATTTGTGCCTCGCGAGTGCTAAATGAAGGAGGAGATGTGGAGACTGTCCTGCGGTTTCTGTTGGAGCTCGAACAGCACCTGTGGAGTGAGCGCCTGACCCTTCCGCGTTGGCGGATGGGCGAGGGTGAAGTGAGTCCGGAGCAGGTGGCCACGCTCCCGGCTGGCCATTGGCGTGAGGTCGAACTTCCACTCTTGTGGGGAGGCTATGACCGCACCGCGTGGTTTTGCACTAAGGTGGTCATTCCCAAAACGTGGGCCGGAAGTCCTGCGCACCTCTACCTTGACGTTGATGAATCGCTCCTGTTCGTGAATGGGGGCCCTGTTCAAGGAATTGATGTGAACCATCGCGAGCACGTGCTGACCCCTTGCGCCCAGGGCGGGGAGCAATTCGCGCTCGCAGTGGAGGCATGGGCGGGTCTCACGGAAGAGCGCCATGTCTTTCGGCGGGCGGAATTGCGGCGCGTGCAGCCGGAGGCGTGGGAGCTTTACTATGACCTACAGGTGGCCCTGGACGTGTTGGCCGGTCTGCCTGAGGGGTCCAGTGCGCGGCGAGAGGTTGCGGCCCTCGTGGAACAGACAGCACAGCTCCTGGACCCGCGCGAACCTGGCAGTCCCGCGTACTTTGCGGCCGTCAAGCGGGCAGGCCGGTTTTTTCGGCAGGCATGGAGACGACTGCGGACGAGCCACGCTGGCCGGGTGTGGGCCTTTGGTCATGCGCACATCGACGTGGCGTGGCTGTGGCGCCTCAAGGAGGTGAAACGCAAGTGCGCCCGCACGTTCGCCACCGCCACCAGGCTGATGGAGGAGTATCCCGGCTATCACTTTGTGCAAAGCCAGCCGCAGCTGTATGCCTTCGTCAAGTCAGCCTACCCGGAGCTCTATCGGCGGATCAAGGAAAAGGTGCGCGCCGGGCAGTGGGAGCCCACCGGCGGGATGTGGGTAGAGGCTGACTGCAATCTGCCTAGTGGAGAAGCCTTGGTGCGGCAACTCCTGTATGGGCAACGCTTCCTGGAGCAAGAGTTTGGGGCTCCGGCACGCGTGCTCTGGCTCCCGGACGTGTTCGGCTATTCCTGGGTCTTGCCACAACTTCTGAAGAAGGCCGGTATCGACTACTTTTTCACCGCCAAGATCGGGTGGTTGTACACCAACCCCTTCCCGTACAGCACGTTCTGGTGGCAGGGCGTGGATGGCTCCCGCGTGCTGGCCCACCTCTGCTTCCATCGGCAGGCCTACAGTGCGGGACTGAACGCTGCCGCCGTGCGCGAGTCGTGGGAAGGCTTTCGCCAGAAGGACACCTGCCGCCATGTGATCCTGTCCTACGGACATGGCGACGGTGGGGGTGGTCCCACCAGGGCACACCTGGAGCACCTGGTGCGGCTTCAGCGCGCCCCTGGTCACCCATCGGTGCGGCAGGGGAGCTTGGAGCAGTTCTTTGCCGCCGCTGAAAAGGAGAGCGGCCAGTTGCCGGTGTGGGCGGACGAACTTTACTTGGAGGGCCATAGGGGCACGTACACGACGCACGCGGTCATCAAGCGGGAGAACCGGAAGTGTGAGCTCCTTCTTCGTGACGCGGAGCTCTTGGCCTCCATTGCCTGGCGACTGGGAGGTGCCTACCCCTTTGACATCTTGCGCGAGTGCTGGGAACGTGTGCTGCGCAACCAGTTTCACGATATTCTTCCGGGTAGCTCCATTCCCCAGGTTTACCAGGATGCATTAGCAGACTATGCGTTCGTGCGCGAGGCGGCAGGGGGCGAAAGGGAACGTGCTCTACAGTCTATCGTTGCCCAGGTCGATACAGGGGCCTGGGAAGACAACATCCTGGTGTTTAACACGCTTGGTTGGACGCGGAGCGATGTGGTCGCCCTGCCTGCAGCTGAGCTGCCGCATTCTGTGGGCATCGAGGACCTTGCTGGAAACCTTGTGCCATGCCAGCGCCTGCGAGGAGTGGACGGGCAGGAAGTGGTGATATTTGTGGCACAAGATGTCCCGGCCTGCGGTTATCGCACCTTCCGGCTGGTGAAGGGAAAAGGTTCGCAAAGCCATACATCATGCACGGTGCAGGACACTCAGGTCGATACGCCTCACTTTGTGGCGCAGCTGAACGATAGGGGGGAGTTGGTGCGGTTGGCGGACAAGGAGTACGGGCGCGAGGTGCTGGCACCGGGTCAGCCCGGCAACGTCCTGCAGACCTTTCTCCACTACCCTAGCTTTTGGGAAGCGTGGGAGCTTGCGGCGGATTACGAGAATAGGCCGCTTCAGATCCTGCGGGCTAAGAGAAGAGTGCAGTTCGCCGTGGGCCCAGTATGTGTCGTTGCTCGCGTAACTCTGGGAAGCGGCCGATCCTCGATTGTCCAGGACATCATCTTCTACCGGGACTTGCGGCGTATTGAGTTCGACACGTTGGTCGACTGGCATGAGCCGCGCACGTTGTTGAAGGTAGCTTTTCCGCTGGCTGTGACCGCGGAGCGTGCCTGGTACGAAATTCAGTTCGGGGCGATCAGTCGCTCCACGCGGCGCAACACCTCCTGGGAGCAGGCGCGGTTTGAGGTGCCAGCTCAGCGCTGGGCGGACCTGGGCGACGGGAGTTATGGGGTGAGTCTGCTCAACGAGTGCAAGTACGGCTATGACGCCAGGGACAACGTGCTACGGCTCACGCTGCTCAACAACTGCTATGCCCCAGACCCGCAGAACTGCCAGTACGGGGTCCTTTACGATGCGCCAACCGATGAGGGCCTGCATCGCTTTAGCTATGCCCTTTACCCGCACGCGGGCGACTGGCGGGCCGCCGGCACTGTGCAGGCTGCCTACGAGCTCAATGTTCCCCTGCTGGCAGTCCGGTGTGGGCGCCAGACAGGGGCCCTGCCCGCATGCAAGAGCTTTCTGAGCGCAACAGGAGCGCCATCGGTGGTGCTGGACACGCTCAAAGCGGAGGAAGACGGCCAGGGGCTCATTCTTCGCCTTTACGAGTCCGCGGGGGTGCCGGCAAAGGCCCATATCACCCAGGAGCTTGGTCTTGTCCGCGCCTGGGAGGTGGACCTCTTGGAGCGAACCCAGAGGAAAGTGATTATGCGCCAGGGGAGCGCACGGGTCTCCCTGTCTCCTTTTGAGGTTCTTTCGCTGAAACTGAGCGATGAAGGACTGACTGGACGTTGAAGCGTGAAGGCTGGGGAGCTGCGTGAGGGCATACGGGGGCACGAGGAGTTCATGGTGTGGAGCTGATCGAAGGGCGCATTTGTGTGGAGGCGGCGCTGCAGGCTCGGCAACGGCGCCTGCGCCTCATCGTCTTGCGGGAGGGCATTCACCCTCAGCGCGTGGCAGAGCTCATCGCCATGGCCGAACAGCAGGGGGTGCCAGTCAAGTACGCTCCGGCCGCAGAGATCGACGCGATGGCTCACGGCAAGACTCATGGCGGTGTCATTGCCCTCGCAACGCCCAGACGCCCGCTGGCCGTGGAGGCTTTGGTGGAAAGGTTGGCCGCGCAGGGCAAGCCACCGGCCCTTCTCCTTCTGGACGGCGTGGACGACAGCCAAAACCTCGGCTTTACCTTGCGCTCGGCAGAGGCCCTGGGGATGGATGCGGTGCTTTTGAAGAAGCACGTGTGGGATTTCGACAGCACGGCGGTCTCGCGGGCCTCCTCGGGGGCCTTCGAGCGCATGGCCCTGGCGCTCATCGACGACGCGGAAAGGCAGGTCCCGCTTTTCAAGAAACTTGGCGTGCGCCTATGGGGGTGTGTGGCCACCGCGCGACGCACAATCTACGAGGCGGACATGACCGGCGCGGTGATGGTGGCCATCGGCGGGGAAAAACGGGGGCTGTCAGCAGCAATTAGACGGCAATGCGACAGACTCGTCCGCATCCCCATGGCAGGCGCGGTGGGTTCTCTGGCCCTGAGTCATGCTGCTGCCATTGTCATGGCCGAGGTGATGCGCCAGCGCCTGGGGACGATGGGGTCCACATAGCCGGCTTTTGAAGCCGTCCTTCCCCGAGCAACAGTCGCGGCATGGGCTCAACGTGCCTTCTTAGCCGGACATCACGGCCGGGCGCCATTGCCCATCCTCGGATGCGCCCGTTGGGGCCATCAGGTTCGGAGCCGTGCTGTGCCGGGGAGCTCAAGGCCCCTGCTGCCAGTCCATTCCCACGATGACATTGCGCCCAGGCGCATCCCACCAGGTGACTGTGGAGAGATGTTCGCGGTAGGAACGATCAAAGAGGTTGGTAATGCGCAGGGTCAACGCCGCAGGGAGCCCCAGACTGCGCAGGTTGAGGCCTGCGGCTACGTCGCACAGTGCGTAGCCAGGTGTGCAGGCCTCGTTTGGCGCGACCCGTCGCTGGTCCGCCACAAGCCGAGTTGCCGCCTGGGCCCACCAGCGTCCGTGGGCGCGCCACTCCATGCTGAGACGCACGTTGAACGGCGGAATCTGCGGGAGGGGCCGCCCAGCGTGGATATCCGTGCCGTGCACGTACGCAGCCTGGACATGACCCCATAGGGCCTTCAGCAGTCGCGCTTCCACCTCGATTTCTCCGCCGCGGAGAAGGGCGCACCCCACGTTGCCATAGCGAAACGTGTCCGCGGCCGCGGAGATGGGCGCAAGCAGAATGAGGTCGGCCACGCGGTTCCAGAACAAGTCCAACTCTCCCCTGGAACGAGCCGTACGCCATTTTATTCCCCCGTCGAAGTTCAGACTGGTCTCCGGCTTTAGACCGGGGTTCCCGATCACGAAGCCGCGCTGCCCCACGCCTTTGAAAAAGCGCTCTTGCAGATCAGGTGCCTTGAAGGCCCTGCCCACGTTCGCAAAGAGGTACGCAGCAGGAGTGAGCGCAAAGCTTGTTCCAAGGCTGCCGCTCACGTTTTGATCATGACATGCGAGGTCGTGGCTCGCCAAGGTTCCGGGTGTGCCGGTGGCGGTGCTCAGCAAGTGGTCGACTCGCGCGCCCGCCGTCACGGACAGGCGACTTGTGGGGGAGAATTCGTCACTGAAAAAAGCCCCTATTGCCAGGCGCTTGGAAGGCGGCGTGGGCGGGACACGGTCAATGGTCTCCCGAAGAAGCGCCCCTTTGGCGTCGTACAGGCGGTTGAGAGCCAGTCGCCGGGTATCGTCCCATTCACCGGACAGGTCCAGCCCCGCGCTGACGAAGTGGCGGCCGGTCAAAAGCCAGCTGGCCATCAGGTTCGCACCGAAGGAGTCCACGGAACGGTGGGCTTCTAAGGACTGGTCAATGCGCTGTGCACCGCGGGGGACGTGCAGTACGGCTTCGAACTCGCGTGCGCCCCACTGGTAGTGGACGTTGGCGCGCAGTGCGAGGAGCGAAGGAGCTCGTGGTTCCCGCTCAAAGCCCAGGCTGAGGACGGTCCGTTCGTAGCGACGAAAGCGGGCCTTTTCCGCGTAGGGCGAAGTGGGTATGCCTACGTCGGAGGAACGCAAGGTCGAGATGCCGCCGCGGAGAAGGTACCCAGGCGAAAGCAGATACGCAAGGTCCAGATCAGCGTCAAGACCTTGGTACTGGGTGTTTGCGAGCGGTCCTTTTGGGGTGCGGATGTCCTCCGAGCGGCGGGCACCGCAACGGAGGCGGGCATTGAGGCGCGGTGCCCGAAGGACCAGACGGGCCCCTGCGGCGCGCTGGCCGTCGGCAGAGCTCCAGCGCAGGTTCCCTGCCGTGCCCATCTGCAGCCGCGGCGTGGCGACAAAGGTTGGCACGGTGAGATAGTTGATCACACCCCCGACTGCATCGGAACCGTACATAACCGAGTGCGGCCCGCGCACCACTTCCGCGCGTTCCACCTGATCCACGTCTAGCAATGGAGCATGCTGACCGTAAGCGCGAAGTACTTCTAAACGGAGGCCGTTGACCAGGGTGAGGACGTGTGCACCTTTCAGGCCGCGAATCACGGGTTGCTGACTCCACGGCCCTGTTGAGGACAGCGTCACCCCGGGGGTCATGGCGACCACTTCGCTTGCGGTGGAGGCGGGCCTGAGAGAGCTGGTGGCGGTCAATCACGGCAACAGGCACCGGCGTCATGAGTGGGTCTTGCTCATGGCGACTGGCCGTCACCACCACCGGTGCGGCTCGGTAGGTCACCGTGTCCTTTGGTGCCCGCGGCACCTGGGCGGACGCATCGAGGCCAATCGCCCACGCGATCACGGCGAAGAGCGACCAATAGGCGGCTTTCAGCGCCGGCGGTCGCATGTGCCGGAATCGAAGGAAAACACGAGCCATCGGTATTCCCGCCTGTTCAATCAGCTCGCCTGCCCTTGGGTGCTCTTTTCGGCCCAGACTCGCACAAGTTCCACCAACACCGCCACCGCTTTTTCCATGTCTTGCACCGAAATCCATTCCTGCCGCGAATGGAAATTGTGGCCGCCGGTGAAGATGTTTGGCGTGAGCAGGCCCTGGTAGCAGAGCCGGGCGCCGTCGGTGCCGCCACGGATCAAGCTGAGTTTGGGCTGCAGTCCCACGCGGCGCACCGCCTCCAGTGCATACTCCACCACTTTCGGGTCTTCATCAAGCTTGTACTTCATGTTGCGATAGGATTCTTGCACCTCAAACTCCAAGCGGGCGCGGGGGTGCCGGGCCATGACTTTGTCAGCCAGCACTCGCAGCAACTCCTCATGCCGCTTCAGCCCTTCCACGGTAAAGTCGCGGACAAGGAACTTGATGGTCGTCTGCTCCACACCACCGGTGATGCTGTTGGGGTGGAGGTAGCCTTCGCGCCCCTCGGTCGTCTCGGGGGAAAGGGAGTTCTTGGGCAGCTGGTCGATGATCTCGGCCGCGATCTTGATGGCATTCACCATTTTCCCCTTCGCATACCCGGGGTGCACGTTAACGCCGTGCACGGTCAATACCACCGTATCGGCGCAAAAGGTCTCGTTTTCGATCTCGCCCACCGTCTCGCCGTCCACGGTGTAGGCGTAGTCGGCGCCGAATGCCTCTACATCGAAGAACTTGGTTCCCTGGCCCACCTCTTCATCTGGGGTGATGGCAATCTTGATGGGACCGCGCGGGATTTCTGGGTGCGCTAGCAAGTGCTCCACAGCGGTGAGTATTTCCGCAATGCCCGCCTTGTCATCGGCGCCAAGCAAGGTGGTCCCGTCGGCAGTGATGATGTCATTGCCGATCTGGTTGGCAAGGGCAGGGTTTTCTGCGGCGCGAATCACCACACCAGGATCGCCGGGCAACACGATGTCGCCACCTTGGTAGTTCCGATGGATGATAGGTCTCACCCCCTCACCGGAGACGTCAGGCGAGGTGTCCAGATGGGCGATGAAACCTATGGTGGGAATAGTGTCTGGTCCATTGGCCGGCAGTTCTGCGTACACGTAGCCGTGCTCGTCCATCCTGGCCTTAAGGCCCATGGCTTGGAATTCTTCCACAAGCATCTTCCCCAGCACCTTTTGCTTGTCGGTGCTGGGAAAGGTCGCGGCATCTTCCGCCGACTGCGTGTCAATTGCCACGTAGCGAAGAAAGCGCTCCACAACGGTTTGTGCCATTGTTCCTCCCGAATTGTTTTACATCCATTGCGTGCGGTCCCTTTGCCACCGGGCCTTTTCTGCTATGTGGACCTTGAGGGGGAACCCGGCTCGAAATACCCTGTCTCGGCACGCGGCGGCTGGCTGCATCAAGTCGCCACTGTTAGGGCCGGCTGTGTTCCTTTCGCAGTTTCTCAAGGTCATGTGCGCTCGCCGACAAATGGCTGCCTCCTCCTCGCAGGCAAACGTGTTCCCTCGAGGTGTAGGCCCTGAAGAACGTGGCTGCGGAGGTCCTCCTTCTTCACGAGAATGCCTTGCGAAAGGCCTCGGGGACTGGCACCGGTTTCCCCTGCGGGTTCACAAATGCCATTACAGTTTCTGCTTCTGCGCAGAGGCGCCCTCTGCTCTCGTTGTAGATGAGGTACGACAAGGTGAAACGCGCCCTGCCCCAGGAACTGATCCGGCCTTCGATGCGGAGCTGGTCATCGGCAAGGGCTGGGGTGTGGAAGTGGATCCATGCGCGCACCACCAGCGGCCGCGCCTGCCACCGTTGAAAGTCCACAAACCCCATCCCTTTGAGCGCCATGAACTCACCCCGTGCAACTTCCAAATAGTGCAGGAAATTCGCGTTATTGACATGGCCGAAGGAGTCGAGCTCGTAACTCCTCACCTTCAAGCGCGCAATCAAAGGGGTATCCATTCCGATTCAACCCTTTCCTGGGTCATCCTTTCAACACCTGAGTGTAAGAGTTCACCCAATTGGGCCAGTCATACGGGCGAGCCAGTGCGGCGAAATCCTGAGCACGCAGCTCTTCCACCTGGGCAATGGCCGTTGCGAGTCGGTCTGCCAGGGTGCCATCTTCGTAAAGGCACGAGGATGGGTAGAGCTCCGGGTAGACCAGCCGATTGGGAACAAGGGGGGCGCAGCCGGCCCGCACTGCTTCCAACACCGCAAGGCCGAAGAACTCCTGGAGCGCAGTGGAGACCACAATATCCCCGGTAGACACGATGCGCAGGTACTCGGCACGGGACTCGGCACGACCCCAATGTGCTACCGCAGGCCCCAGCCGTGCGCGGGCTTCGGTAAACAGGGGGGCGAGGTCCTTGAACTCTCGCCCCAGCACGCACACCGAAAACCGGAGGCCTCGAGCAAGAAGCTCATAGAGCGCGGCGAAAAATGATTCCGGGTCCTTGTCATGTTCCCAGCGGTGGTTCCAGATGATACGGGCAGGACCCTGTTTCGGCTGCGGTGGTGGAAATTCCTCCGGGTCCAAGGGTACGGGCAACACCTGGCTCTTTTCGCCGATACGCGTTTCCAGACCAGAAGGGCGAAAGTCCGGAAACTTTTTCAACAGCGCAGGGATGCTGCCCAGGAGCGAATCACGATTGAACTTGCTGTTGAACACCACGGCATCCGCTGCCAGGGCGGTGGTGAGGTTGGTGAAGGCGAAGTGAAAATCCCATTCGCGGTATAGGCGTGTGGGATACACGAACTGGTTCTCGTGAAAGTAGACCACCTTGCGTGCCTCGCGCAGCCACTGCGGCCCAAGACTCAGGAGGTCAGCGAGGCTGAGCAGTGAGGAGCAAAAGACTACGTCCGCCGGCTTTTCGCTGGCCAGGACTTGTGCCAGGTAAAGCGCGGCGCCACGCATGCGCCACTTCCATTTGCGCGGCGGCATGGTGATGAGGCGAAAGTCGAAGCGGAGCCAGCGCTGCATGCCACGCACCAGCTGGAGATGGGAATCGCTCGCATACGGTTCGAGAATCAGGACCCTGGTCATGCCCACAGATGCGCGCCTCTGTTCTACCGGTAGCCAATCGCCGTGTACCCGACCCAGTGGCGGAGGTGGTACGGCGCCGTCGTGCCCAAGCCAATCGTCGGCAGTGGAAGCGTGCCCAAACGGTAGCTCGTGTCGTAGCGGAGCAGGTACCCGTTCAAGGGAGAGAGACCTAAGGCCGCCACGGTCTTGCGCACCGTTTCCAGTCCAAATGGCACCGCGAACCTTCCGCACCAGCGGATCTTGTACTGGCTAATATCGTCTTCGGCCCAAACCTGGCGGCAGAAGGACTCCAGTTTGGGCGCCGCGAGCGGGCCGGCAAGCGTGGAAAGTGCCAGTAGGCTATCCATGGCGGTCTGAATGCGGTAGCCACAGAGATCAGCGCCGAACGGGGCCATATTGCGACCACCCCAGTCCTGGTCCCCGTAATGGTCTCCGTCATTGGAGCAGATGAAGGCGATGTCTCGGCCCAACACCCATTTGTGTCGGCGTACTGCTTCAGCCAGGGCCTTGGCGAGGTGGGCGGAGAGCTCATCAATACGGTGCCAGTTCATGGGTGGAACCAAAATGGACACGATTTCCGCCTCGCGCACATAGTGCTGCAGGAATGGCACGATGCCCTCCACCGAGTGCTCCACTCCCTGGAACTCGTCGTTGACCACATAGGTGTTCGCCGGGAGGCGAGCAAGGAGTTCCTGGCGCAGGGGGGAGACGGGCACAGGGCCATAGGGCCCTCGCCAGGTCACGAATGAATCAAAGACGAGCACGTCGCGCAGGCGGTAGTCATTGGCCTTGTGCGCCACACCGAACAGGACCACCCGTGGCGCGCGCAGGTGCCTGAACACGTGCACGTAAACCCTCCCGGCCAGAAGATGGTCGTCGTGGGGGCAGACAGCGGCAACCCAACGGCTATCGTTATCGAGGTTGAAGCGCGTGGCATTGGCCAGCAGCTGTTCCATTTCCAGCATCTCCGCAGCGCGGACTATCTGTTCGATCTGCGCGGCCGTGTGCGCAAACCCCACGGTGTCCCTGAGCCCGCGCATTTTATCCTGTGCTGATGCAGAGCTCACCTGGCCTCGGACCGCGCCCACGCTCAGTGCGGCCCAGCCCACCAGGACCATGTCGCACATTACCTTGCGCCAGTGATGCATCGTAGGCCTCCGCTTGTTTCAGGATGCGGCTGGCAGTGTCGCCATGCCGTGTTTGCGAGCCTCCCGCACCATGAGACGCTCCAGCTCGCGGGCAACCTCTTTCGGTAGGGCAGAGCTGGGTTCGGCCGCCAGGAGCTGCTGGACAATGCGATGCGCGCGCTCGCCAGCGGTCAGGTCCCCTTTCGCTTGGCGGGATTGGTAGTTGTCACGGTCGATGGCCTCGCTGGGCGAGAACATCTCTTGCCTGAACCACTCCAGGGTCGTGGGTGAGGTCAAGAAGTGGTCGCCGTCGTAGATGGCGCCATAAAGGTCCTCGGCCAGGCGGGGGGTACGCACCTGCAGCCCCTGCACCAGCCGCAGTGCCGCCCCGCAGATGTCGTTGTCGATGACCAGCTTCTCCAGGCTCTGGCAGCTTTCAAAGTCCAACATGCCGGGCCCGGAGACCACGTTGATGCCCGCTAGGGCAGCGAGCACTGCCCCCATGGCTGTCTCCAAGCCCGCCTGCGCGTCCAAGACCTTGGCATCGCTGAGAGCCATGTAGGCGTGGGTCGGCAGCGAGAAATGCTTGCCCACTGCGGCATAGGCCACGTCCAGCATCATAGTCTCGATCGCGCCCATCGGAGTGGTGCCGGTGCGCATGTCCATGGCTGAGGGTGAACCCCCGTAGATGACCGGAGCCCCAGGCTGTGCCAGCTGGTTGATGACCACCCCACTCAATGTTTCGGCTGTGTGTTGGACCAGCGCGCCCAGAAGCGTGGCCGGAGCCGTGGCACCGGTGAGAGGCATGGAGACAAGTTCTGCAGGAATTCCAGCGCGCGCACAATCGATAAGGCACTGGCAGGTGAGCCGACTCCACTTCAGGGGAGGCGAAGGACAGCAGTCGAAGATCGCCAGAGGCTTGCGGTGGAGCTCCTCACGACTGCCACGGACGGCCACCAGCATGTCCCACATCACCTCGAACGCGTCCACCGCGAAGGTGCCGGTGACGATGGGCTTGCGCCCGTGCAACAGGGCGATATACAGCCGGTAGCGGTCAGCAATGGCTCCAGGCACGTCCCCGGGAATGAGGCCAGTGCTTTGCGCCGCAAGGTGCGGCAGACTGTCGGTGAGGCGCGCCAGGGCCACGAGGTCGGCAGTGACCGGCGTGCGCTCCTTTTGCGTCTTCCAGTCCAGGATGGTCAAAGCCGCCGAGCCCGGGTCAAAGTGCACGCGATCAGCTTCAAGCTGCATGGCCGGCTCCCCCGCGCGGTCGTAAATGGTGATTGATTTTGGCGCTGAAGCAATGGATTGTTCCACCAGACCCCGAGGAATCTTAATTTGCGAAGAGCCCGGTTCGCTTCTTGCGCCCGCGTCCGTGAGCAGGCGCCTCCCCTCTTCGT
>JAPDPR010000039.1 GCA_034506335.1 candidate division KSB1 bacterium | reverse complement strand
AGATTGAGGCTGCGTCGCGTCCTTTTCAGGGGCACTACCCGGTGAAGCTCAGCGGTTCGTGGCAGGGCGAGCAGAAGGTTTTTGTCCCAGGGGACTTTTTTGTCGACGTGGCACAACCGCTGGCACCCCTGATCGGATACCTGTTGGAACCGGAAAGCGAGGATGGGCTGGTCACCTGGAACTTTTTTGACCGCTATCTCTACGCCCATCAGTGGGCAAGTCAGCCGGCCAGCTTTCCCGTGAGCAAGGTCATGGTGCGTCCGGCTGTGGCGCGGCGGATCTGGCGAACAAGGGCCGGTGAGTGAAGCCGGCATGGCTTTGAATCATTCCCAGAGGTGACTCTATGGCAGAAATGGTCAAGCAGCTCTCTGTGTTTGTGCAGAACAAAGTGGGAACCCTCCAAGAGCTCTGCACCGAATTGGGACGCGCGGGGGTCAATGTGCTGGGTACGCTCTTGGTCGACGAGCGCGACTGGGGCGTGGTGCGATTGGTGGTGGACGACGTGGCCAAGGCCAAAACCGCACTGCAGAATACCGGTTATGTGTTCGGCGAAAGCGAGGTCCTGGCCGTGGAACTGGACAACACTCCTGGAACTTTGGCCGATATGGCGAGTAAATTGGCCAGAGAGAACATCAGCGTGGAGTTTATCTACGGGTCCGGCGCAGGGCAAAAAGCGTTGATGATCTTATCTACTTCGAACAACAAGAAGGCGAGCAAACTGCTTCGGTGAGGAACAAAACACACGTCGGTGGGAGAGGAGTGCAGGGATGAAGAAGATTAGCGTTGTCATGCAGTACCAGGAGGGGCTCAGCTATAGTGACGCGGAACTGAATGAGAGTGTGTTGTCCCTAGTGAACCAGAACTACCCGCACTGGGAGCTGATTCTGGTAGACAGTCGGGGGGCGAATGCCGCGCGACCACCTCTGGTGGAGGATGCGCGGATCGTGCACGTGCCTGGTGTTTTTAAGAATCGGGCGCAGGCCATCAATGCGGCGTTGGGGCGCGCTACCGGTGAGGCGGTGCTGCTGGTGGACAATGTGCGCGCACAAGTCGCCTTCCGCGCCAGCACGTTGGAGCTTTTGCTCATGGCGGCAGCCAGGCACCGAGACGCGGGCATGGTGTACGCCGATTACCGCCTGGTGGCTGCCGACGGCACTGAGCGGGACGTGCACCTGCTGGGCCACCATGAAGGCCGATTGCGGGACAATCAGGACTACGGCCCGGTCTGGTTGTTGCCGCGGGCGGTTTTGAGGAAACTCGGCGGGCTGAACGAGAAGTATGCCGCCGCCGACTTGTATGACCTGCGCCTGAGGGTCGCCACCCGCTACCGCCTGGTCCACGTGGCGGCTGCGCGCAATGGCCATGCCTACGTGGTGAAGGCCCCTGCAGTGAAGCACAACGTGTTCGACTATCTGCTGGCGAGCAAAGAGGTGCAGCTGGAAATGGAGCACGCGCTCACCGAGCACTTGAAAAGAATTGGTGCCTATTTGTCCCCCGGCGCACACTACCAGGAGGTGACCTACACCCGCGCTGAAGAGAAACAATTCAGCGATTGCATTGCCAGCGTGGTCATTCCGGTGTTCAACCGCAAGGAGTTCATCGGCACAGCCATTGAAAGTGTGCAGGCGCAGACTGTGCAGAACGTAGAAGTGATTGTCGTTGTCAACGGCGGCAAGGATGACCCCACGATCGAAGGCGTGCGTCCCTACCTGCCCGGAGGCGCCAAGTACGATCCGCACAAGCCCAAGGTGACCCTCTTGGTCGAAGATATTAACAACATCGGCTACTGCCTAAACCGCGGGTTGCAGGTGGCGCGTGGCAAGTACTACGTGCAGCTTGACTCGGACGATCGACTGAAGCCCGACGCCGTGGAAAAGCTCCTTGCGGTGTTCAACTCGGACCGGCGCATCGGCATGGTCATCGGCTCTTACGAGGTATGGCAGAAGGACGAGCACACCGGCGCGCTGTCGCGCATGGAGTCGATCCCGGTGGTGACGCACGATGAGTGGACTGAGCGCAATGGACGCAACAACCTCTTGCGCATCAACGGCGCGGGGGCGCCACGTGCCGCGCACATCAAGGTGATCAAGGAACTGGGCGGGTTTGGCACCAACGACTCGCCATCGGCGCGCAACTATGGCGAGGACTATGACCTGGTGCTGCGCATCTCAGAGCGGTATCGCATCGGTCGAGTGTGGGAGCCTATCTACGAGGTGGTGCGCCATGCAGGAGGCACCGACCACGCCATCGATCAAGTGACCATCGACCGGAACGACGAGGCCAAGGACTTTATGCGGCTTGAGGCGGTGCGGCGGCGCAAGGCGCTCAACCAGAAGGCACAGGGAGCAACCAAGGCCTAATGAGGCGCTCCTCTCCTGAGGCGAACAAAAGCAGGCGGGTGTGCAGCAGGCGAAACTGGTGCGTGCCCGCCTTTTTCCTTTGCGGCCTCATGGCTGTTTTGGGCTGTCAGGACCAAGCCGAACGTGCTCTCCGCATTCAGAATGATGCGAGGTGGGAGCACGTCCACGGCGGGATCATCCGCGGTGATACCTCGCGGCCCGTGCTGGCGCTGGTCTTCACCGGCGGGGACTATGGGGAAGGAACGGAACACATTCTCGCCACATTGCGGCAGTTCAACATCAAGGCCTCATTCTTTGTGACCGGCTCATTCATGGCTTCGCCCGAGCGGCGCGCCCTAGTGAAGCGCATGCGCAAGGAAGGGCACTACGTTGGCCCGCACTCCCACAGCCATCCTCTCTACTGCGCGTGGGAAGACCGTTCAAGGACGCTTGTCAACGAGGAATTTTTCCGGGAGGACTTGTCGCGCAACATCAAGGAGCTCCAAGAGATCGGTGCCCTTCAAGATGGCCGGCCGATTTTCTTCATTCCTCCCTATGAGTGGTACAACGAAGACCAGGTCCGTTGGGCAAATCAGATGGGGGTGGTGCTCTTCAATTTTACTCCTGGAAGTGGGTCAAACCGTGATTGGATCCCGGAGGGGCAGGCGGGATTTGTGCCAGGGGATGTGATCCTTCGGGATATTCTCGCCTACGAGGAGCGCGACCCACACGGGCTGAACGGCTTCTTTCTGCTGCTCCATCTCGGAGCCCAACGCCACGATAAAGTCTACCTGCACCTGGGGTCACTGATAGAGCAAGTGCAGCGGCGCGGCTATAGCTTCGCGCGGGTGGACGAGATGCTCACCAAGTAGCTCGGCGACTCGTCACCGCCTTAGCTTACTGTGCCTTGGCTGTGAGCATAGGCGGGTGGTGAAAAGCCGGCTCAATTGCTGTGTCGGGTGGGGTCACTCCTTGGGCAAAAGAAACTTGCCGTGGGTGCAGGGTTCGTCCTGCCAAGCGATCTGCTCCCGCACGCGCATGAAGCTCATCCCCATGTAGCGCGGATTCTTCATCAGTCCGGCAACATAGTCCGCAAAGGGGACATCCACCACCCGTCCGGCGCTCATGCTGGCGTGACGGAAAAAGAGGCCGCGCTGGTCGCGGATGACGAGGAGCATATGCGCAGAGAAAATGTCCGGCCGGTCTTGGATGAGCGCCACAATGTCGCCGCTGCGCAGACTATCCTGGTGGGCGGCAAGCCGGTCAAGGGGGATGTACGTGATAGTGACTTGTCGGTCGGGCAGAACGACCGGCAGGTCGGTAAAGCCTTTCCCCCCGAAGAAGCGCAGGTGGCTGATGGTCCTGGTCAGGGGTAGGGCGTCTACGCCGCCGATACGTTGCGTCACATCCTCCAGGCACCAGCTGTTAGCGGGTAGCCAGTCGGCCATGGTGTAGTGATTGCGAGTGGCCATGCCGATGATGCCGTGGCGGTAGCGAATGTGCTGAAGGATATTGAAAAAGTCCTCGTAGTAATCGGCCAGGGCCAGGGCCAGCACTATCTCGCAATAGGTCATGCAGTTGAGCTTCTTAAGATTGAGCAGCGGGCGCGTATCGTAGCGGGCGTAAGGGCCATCTCCTTCGCAGTACAAGTCGTACGGAGCGCCAAGGAAGCGCTCTGAGTAGTAGACGATCTTCTCCTGGTTTGACCATCCGGATGCGGCTACGCGTCTGATCTCCCGATCCAACTCCTCCACCGACATCTCTGGGTAATAGGGCCGGACCAGAGGGCGAGCGCATCCAGGGACGAGGACCAGGAGCGCCAGCAGAAGAAGGGCAGTATTCAAGACTCTACGCATGAGTTTGGTCTTCCGTTGTTGGGGTGAACGAGCAAGATGCGGACTACCACAGGTCTTCCATCCCTGGCGGGATATCCCAGAAGGTAGCCCACTGAAAGTGGCCCTTGCCTCCCTGCTGTGCGGCCATATCTACAGACAGGAGACGATAGTGCTCCAGCTCCTGCTCGGCAAGAAAGTGGAACATCTCGCGCGCCTTTGCGGAGCGCGCGCGCCCCGCCGCCGCCAGATAGAACTCGTGCGCCGCCCGTTCAGCGTTCATTGCCAGGGCGATGACCTCTTCCACGGTCATTTTCTCCGTCAAACTTGCGCCGCTCACCTCCACGCTCGCTTTGTCGCTGCGAGGAGAAGCTCCGCCAGCAACCGTTCGGTACAGCGCGGAGAGCTGTTCAAAGTGCTCTTGTTCCACGGCGGCCAAGTACAGGAACTTGTTGCGCAGCGCCAACTGCGTGAATTTGGCACTCGCCGCTTGGTAGAACTCTTGGGCGCCTTTTTCTCGGGCCACAGCCAACGCCAGAGCCTGCAGTACATCGCCCTTGTCGGCCTCAACAGTGGTGGGCCCAGCGGCGAGTGCTTCGGTCAACGCTTTATTGAACTCGGGCAAGTCCTCAGACCGTCGCGCGGTAATGAGCTGCCCATCGATGACAACTCCTTTGTCCTCGTACACTCCGCCCGCCAGTATCACGTCATCGCGAATGCCTGGATAGCAGGTGAGCCTGCGTCCGGCCAGTACCCCTGCGGAAATGAGCACTTGGGGCCCGTGACAAACCGCGCCCAGAGGGCGCCCTGTAGCCCAGAACTGGCGCACAAACTGGAGCACGGCGCTGGACAGGCGAAGGATCTGTGGTGACTCGCCACCAGGAATCACGACTGCGTCGTAATCCAGCGGATCTGCCTCTTCAAAAGTGCGGGTCACTTCTATGATTCTGCGCCCGTTCTTTCCCGCGAGTCTGCTCTTATATGTGCCGAGGTACTCGCCATGGGCCCCGGCGGCACTGAGGTACTCGTACGGTGAGGTTGCCTGCTCGTCGTGAAACTTGGGAGCCACCAACACGGCGACTCGCTTCCCTCGCAAGGACATCTCTGCCCCTTTCGCGTTTCCTCCAGATTCGCCGTTCAAGTCCTGTGAGCTATAAGGTGATTCCACGGGACTCGCCCGGCCTACATATCGACGCTGTGAATTTACAAGAAGAAAGGAGAAAATCAAACGAAAAAATCACGGTGTGAAGGCCAGGTGTCGTCAGGGCGTAGCAGTTTGAGTTTCTACTTGAACATGGAGCCAGAGTTTTGTATACTTAATCGTGGCAAAAGTCTAAGCCGAGGTCGTTTCGCAGCGCGGCGGACCGGAAGGCAGGAGAAGGACGGAAAAGCGACATTCACAGCCCTCTGGTGCCGGCGGTATCGCGGGGCAGAAGAGAACCGGTACTGTTGCCCAACGAAAATGCCTTGTCGCCTTGTTCTACGGGCCACCGAGGTGCTTCCTACGTCACAGCGATTACGTGCCTTTCTTCGGGGTATGAACCCAGGCACGTAGAATCCGACTCTTGTCGAGGGATCGGGACTTAGTCTCTTCGGGGTAATCGTCGCCGGCATAGGATGCGGGACCTGGTCTATGGTTAACAGTCCACTCAGGCAAGCGCCATGAGGATTGCCAGGCACAGGTGGTTCTCTCTTGCGGCGTGGGCACTTTTTGTCCCTGGGTTTACCTGGGCCCAAGGAGGGCAATGGTCAGTGTACACCCCGGAGAACTCTGGCCTCCCCGACGAGAATGTGCTCTCCGTGCTGGCTGCTCCCGATGGCCGACTTTGGGTCGGCACGCGGTTCAAGGGGCTCGCTTTGCTGGACGGGGGTAGCTGGCGAGTCTTCACTCCGCCTGCGCCCCAGCCAAAGCAGAGTGGGCAGGGACCGCAGGCTCAGGCCATCTACGACCTGGCGCTTGACAGTAGCGGGGTCCTTTGGGTCGGGACCAAGGTACACGGCCTGCTACGATTCGACGGCACGGGCTGGACCCGCTACGACACGGTGAATTCCGACCTTCCTGACAACTACGCATGGTCGGTGGTCGCCGACGAGGAGAACCGCATTTGGGTGGGCACGCGCTATGGCGGGGTGGGGGTCTTTGACGGCATGTCGTGGACTGTGTACAACACGCGGAATTCGCCTCTCCCGTCGGACGACGTCGGGTGTCTTGCTCTCGACAGCCAGCAGCGCATGTGGATCGGCACGCGCCGCGGACTGGCGTTGTGGGACCGGAATCAGTGGTCGGTGTTTACCGCCGCGACGAGCCCTTTGCCTTATGACTACATAGAGGCGGCTGCCGTGGACGACAAGGCTGGGGCCGTCTGGCTTGGCACGTTCGGCGGGGGTCTGGTGCGGTATGACGGACGCCAATGGCAGGTCTTCACGCGCCACAACTCCGGCTTACCTTCTGACAGCATCTACTCTCTGTCGGTAAGCCCCGACGGCATTGTATGGGTCGGAACCTTCTCCGCCGGCTTGGCGGTATTCGATGGGGTCACGTGGCAGGTGTTCAACTCCCACAACTCGCCAATTCCCCACGATCTCATCTACCAAACGGGCACAGACCGAAACGGAGCTACTTGGGTTGCTACCACGCTGGGCCTGGCGTGCTATCGCCGGACCTCTGATGCTCCGGCCTCGGGTGGGTGCAGCGTGGCGCCGGCCACATTTGTGCTATTACCCAATACTCCAAACCCTTTTCGTCATGGCACCCTTCTGCGCTTTCGCATGGAGAGCGCGGCGGAGGTGGAGCTCGGCAT
The DNA here is from genome assembly GCA_034506335.1 of candidate division KSB1 bacterium. Classification (NCBI taxonomy): domain Bacteria; kingdom Pseudomonadati; species Candidatus Zhuqueibacterota bacterium. The sequence continues at coordinate 30,491 of JAPDPR010000039.1, read as the reverse complement.
TTTCGACGTTGAAGGTCGGCGGGTCCGTGCTCTGGTGAAAGGCCTTCACGCGCCCGGGGCCTACGCAGTGTGGTGGGATGGCTGCGATGAGGAAGGGTGGCTGCTTCCTGCCGGTGTCTACTTGGCATGCATGCGCGCCGGTGGGTACCATGACACGGTGCGCATGATCCGCGGCCGATAGCGGAGAATTCGCCCAAACGTTACCGTTTCGCAAAAAAAATTCTTGACAAATTTGCTTTTTTCCGTTATATTGCACTTCGCCTGAATGTGAGTACCCGAGAAAGGAGGTGGTCACCGCAGAGCATCGCTGTCATTGGTACAGTGGGCTACGAGAAACTCGTTAGGCCCTTTTCTGTTTGGAGCCCGCCTCGACGACCATCGTCTTCGACAACAGAAAGGGGAAACACGGTAGCCCGGGGGAAAGTGCCGGGGGTGTCACCAAACAAAAGGAGCTGAGACCATGCACAAGAAGGCTTTCGCTCTGGCTGTTGTTCTCCTCACAATCCCCATGCTAATCTACGCGGGAAATACGGGTAAGGTGAGGGGAAGGGTGATCGACAAAGACACCAAGGACCCCATCCCCGGGGTCGCCGTCATCCTGGAAGGCACGATGATGGGCGCAGCCACCGATATCAACGGCTACTACATTATCCTCAACGTCCCGGTTGGCACCTACAGCGTGCGCGCCCAGATGATGGGCTACCAGACCGTGGTAATTAGCAACAAGCGCGTGTCTGCTGACCTCACTACCGAATGCGATTTCGAGCTCTCGCCCACGGTCTTGGAAGGCCAGGTGGTGACTATCGTTGCCGAGCGCCCCATCATCGAGAAGCACGTCACTAACACCGTCAAGACCATTCAGGCAGAGGACCTGCAGAATATACCCATCCGGGGTGTGGCCGTGGCAATGCAGCTCTCCTCGGCAGTGGTCGATGGACAGTACGTTCGCGGTAGCCGCAACGAGGAGACGGTCACCTACATCGACGGCGTCATGACCAGCCGTCTGCGCGATGGTGCCGCCAACGTCGCTTCGGTGATCAACAACGCGATCGAAGAGGTAACCTTCCAGGCTGGTGGCTTTAACGCAGAGTATGGCTTTGCCAACGCCGGCGTGCTGTGGTCTACTACCAAGACGGGCCAGAAAGAGTACCACTTTAATATTGAGGCCATTTCCGACGAGGTGTTCAAGGGAAAGAATGGGCGCACCTTGGGCACGCAATCGTGGGGCTACAATACCTACACGGTGACGGCCAGTGGCCCGGTCCCCTTTACCAATGACAACCTTCGCTTTTTTGTTGCCGGCGAGCGCAATTACAATGGCGGCTACGCCGTGTTCAACGAGGGCTTTGTAGTCGATACAGTGATCGTGTGGGGCAAGGGCACGGCCAATGAGCGCGCGTTTCCATTCAAGGCAGAGCTGAAGCCAGGGCCGTATCCGGGCTACAGCTACCGTTCCTGGGATATGAACAGCAACCTGGTGTGGGATGTGCGGCCGGTGCGCGTCAAGGTCGGCGCCAACTACCACTGGGATCGGAGCCAGGGCGGTGCCACGTGGGGCAATATCGTCAACTACAAGAAGAATGGCGTGACCATTTCCAACAACCAGCGGTACTACCTGAACGTCACCCACCAGGTCAACCCACGGCTGTTCTACACCGCAAACCTTGGCTATTTCAGGGTTTTCTCCGAGTATGGCGATCCCGATCTGTGGGACGAGTACTGGAAGTACGCAGACCCGCAGTACAACGTGGGCCCGGACGGCAACACAGTGCTGCGAGGCTGGGGCCTCACCTACACGCTCAGCCTTTATGGGCTGATAACTCTTCAGCCAACCGGCCTGGTAACCTCCGGGTACGGCAAGAGCGAGCAGGTGAACTTTGGCCCCAAATTGGACCTGGTATGGCAGTTCAACAACTGGAACGAACTGAAGACCGGGTTCGAGTACAACTATTACACCATCAGGCGCTACGACATCCCGGCGTTCACCATCTCCAAGGCACTCCATGACCGGGAGATTGATCCGAGCAACAAGCAGACCGACTATGATATCTATCGGAGCAACATCTCGCACTACGGCTACGACATCTGGGGCAACCCGACCAGCAAAGACACATGGTACGACGCAACCGACGATCAGGGGCGCATCGGCAAGGTGAACGGGCACGACGCCCCGAAACACCCGATCCGCGCGGCCTTCTACATCCAGGACAAGGTGGAGCTGAAGGACCTCATCCTAAACGCTGGGGTGCGCGTGGACTACTTGACCACTGGCACCTTGAGCTACAAGGACCCCCGCAACCTGATTCTCAACGCCTGGACGCTGGTGGATGACCAGAGCTTCGGGCCGGAGCGGCAGTACTGGAAGGTGAGCCCGCGGCTTGGTTGGTCGTTCCCGGTGACCGATCGCACGGTCTTCCACGCGCAGTTTGGCAAATTCGTGCAACTGCCGCGACTGGATGATCTTTATGACACGCACGGACTGGTGGGGCGCTTCCTCCAGGGCGGCAACGCCCGCACCATGCCCAACCCGAACCTGAAGCCGGAGCAGACCACCCAGTACGAGGTGGGCCTCAAGCAGCAACTTGGCGAAAACGCCAGCTTGATGGCGACGGTCTTTTACAAGGACATCCGCGACTATATTCAGATCCGGGTGACCCTGCCCGAGCCTGGCCTGGGGTATGGTGCCTTCTACGAGCTGCGCAACATCGACTTTGGAACTACTACGGGTGTGACCTTTGCCTTGAACCTGCGGCGCACAAAACGGATTGCGGCGACTCTGGACTATACGTATTCGAAAGCGATGGGCACCGGCTCCAGCAGCCGCGACCACTTTGACATCGCCTGGCAGGACCAAAACCTCCGCTTCCCGACCATCATCACGCCCCTGCAGCAGAACCAGGATCATGTGGGCAACGTGAACCTCGATTTCCGGCTCACCAAGGACGATGGACCGGTGGTCTTTGGCGTGCGACCGCTTGCCAACTTGGGTGCTAACCTGCTCTTCACCATGCACAGTGGCAGCCGCTACACCAAGATCGAGCCAGGGCCAGGGGGGCTGTTTGCGCAGAACGCCCCGCGGCCATTGGAGGCTTTGAACTCCTCGGTGATGCCGTGGTACTATCGGACAGACCTGAAGGTGGACAAGACGGTGGAGATCTCGCGCTTCAAGATCCGTCCCTACATCTGGGTCTACAACCTGTTTAACCGCAAGAACGTGACCGGCGTGTACCGTCAGACCGGGGAACCGCATGACAACGGTTGGTTCCTGACCGAAGACGGCAAGGCCTGGGCGGAGATCTACGGCAGCAAGGGCGTTTACTACGCCAAGAAGGCGCTGAGCGGTGCCGGCGCCACCAACCTTGCCACACCCCGCATCCTCCGGTTTGGCCTGATGATTGACTATTGATGTCCGTGGGGCTCGCATCAGGCACACGGGTGCGAGCCCTCGCATCAACCTTAGCCAACAGGTGGAGGTAGGCGCTTGGACAGCTCAGCACACAAGCTGTGAGTATCGCGTAGGAGGAGTCACGATGAAGAGAACGATGGTCGCTATTTTGGTAGCGGCTCTTGCAGTGCTGATGCTCGGTCAGACCTCGGCGGTGGCCAAGAGCCCCACGAGCCGGTTGAGCAAGTCCTTGATTAAGGACCACTGCAAGTATATTGATGTCAATCAGATCCGTGCTTCGGTGATGAACAACGGCACCTTTACCCGTCACCCCATCACCGGCAACTCGGACTTGGAATGGCCCAAGGGCACCGGCAAGTACGCGTGCTACAACGCGGGTATCTGGATCGCCGGTAAGGTGGGAGGCGCCACGCGGACGGCCTGCGCGGATTACAACGTAGAGTATCAGCCCGGCCTGATCTTGCCAGACGGCACGCCCGATAACCCGTCCGACCCCAAGTACCGCGTCTACAAGGTGCACAAGAACTACCCGGACGGATACGCGCCGCTGGATATCGATCCGTGGAGTGCCTGGCCGGTGGACCAAGGGGCACCAGTGAACCCGGATGGGTCTATCAAGTGGTACGGCGATGAGCAGCTCTACGCAGTCATGAACGACCTGGACGCAAACCTCCACAACATCGCTTACCACACCCTGCCCATCGGCATCGAGCTGCACTTGCTGGTGTTCGCTTTCGATCGACCCGGTGCTCTGGGTAACACCGTGTTCTTCCAGTACACCATTATTAACAAGGGCGCTGACCATCTTCAGCAAGCGTACATCGGCGTCTGGTCGGACGTGGACCTTGGGGACGCCAACGACGACTTGATCGGGTATGACCTCGAGCGAGGCATGGCCTACGTCTACAACGGCCGCCCGATCGACGCCACCTACGGTGATCGCCCGCCGGCCCTGGGCTTCGACTTTTTCCGCGGGCCCATGGTGCCGTCGCCCGGCGACACAGTGAAGCTTCCTGATGGAACGGTCTACCCGAATAGGAAACTACTGGACGCCACTGCGTTCGTCAAGTACTACAACCCCCACCCCATTTACCGGGATCCACGCTATAGCGCTGAGGGCGCGGAGGAACTCTACAACTACCTGGCCGGGCTAAAGTCTGACGGTTCGGCGTGGATTGACCCCACCACTGGGCAGGCGACGACCTTCCTGAATACTGGCGACCCGGTACGGGGCACCGGCTGGCTTTCTACCATGGAAGCTCCGCCGCAGGACATTCGTATCCTCATCTCGGCTGGACCGTTCACCTTGGCCAAGGGTGACACGCAGGTGGTGGTAGCCGGCTTGATCATAGGCCAAGGCAACAACCGCCTGTCGAGCATCGAGGTGCTGCGCTTCTATGACAAGTTCGCCCAGGCGGCCTATGACAAAGGCTTCCAGGTTCCTACCCCACCGCGTGCACCAGAGGTGCGGGTTACGCCGCTGGACCGCAAGGTGCTATTGACCTGGGGCAAGGAAGCGGAGAACTACACCGAGTTCGGCTACGAGTTTGAAGGGTACAACGTCTATATCGGCGCCTCGCCGGGCGGGCCGTGGAAACGCTTGGCGACCTACGACGCGGAAAATGGCGTGATGTCGGTGTTGGACGAGGAATACGACCCGAACACAGGCTTTGTGCTGGAGCTGCCGGCGGCCTATGGCAGCGACCTCGGCCTGAGCTACACCTACACGCTGGAGCGGGACTATGAAGGGTTCCGCTTGGCAAACGGCCGCAACTACTACGTGTGCGTGACCGCCTACAGCTTCGGCGTCAAGGGCGTGCCGAAGATCTTGGAGAGCTCCAAGAATGTACTCACGGTAACGCCGTATCAACCGCAGCCAGGTACGGTAGTCAGCCACAAAGAGTTTGAAGAGGTCTCCGTCACGCACTCCAAGGGCAATGCTGACCCGCTAACCTGGGAGTGGTGGGTGCAACTGGTTGACCCGCTCCGCGTCAGCACCGGCGACTATCGCGTCACGGTCAACCCGGATTGCACTTGGACTCTCCACCGTAACGGTCAGGTGGTAGTTGGCTATGACCATGTGAAGCCTGTGGAAGCCACCAAGACCATCGACAAGGATATTAGCCATTCGACCTTGGTCGGTGCCCCCTTGGACTTTTACATTGCTGGGCGACTGGACTTTACGCGGCCCGAGCATCGCAAGACCTGGCTGGCCCAGGTGCTGACGCCCACCAGTGACCCGACCATGCTTACGGCGCTCACCGGCCCTTACCAGCAGGGCAAGTCGGCCACCAATAAGGCAGTCAATGGACCGTTCAAGAAGGGCACTACCGACCCACGATTCATGGGCAATACCATCGAGATCCGCTTCACCGGCAAAGTGGACGAGAAAGGTGAGGTGATCTCTGGAGGCTCGCTTTCGACGTTGTTGTATGGGTTTGGGGACCCTGCCAACTTTATGCTTTGGCACCCAAGGAACCCCAAGCGCGGTGTATCCCGTGACCCATTCACCGTGCGGGTGCCGTTTGAGGTGTGGGATGTGACCCGAGGGGTGCAGGTGAACTCTGCGTTCTGCGACAATGCGCAGAAGATTGCCGACACCTTGTTTGTGGGTACTGACTCCGGCTTTGTAGCCACCTGGGCACCGCGCGGCAAATGTACGGTGTTTGTCTTCTGGACGGCCTATAACGACTCGGTCCACAACTGCGGCTATTCAGGCCAGGACAGGAACGCGACCTGGATGTTCGCCTACAACGAAAACGCCAAGTGGCAAACGGGCGACGTGGTGCAGCTGAGGTTTCCGCCCCCTGTCACCCCCGGTGAGGACGAGTGGACCTTTAGCATCAAGGGCGTGGAGCGCAATGTGGTGGAGGACGCCAAGAAGCGGCTGGACATCATTAACGTCTACCCGAACCCGTACTTGGCGCACAATATTGAGGAGCGCACGCTCCACCAGGAGCATGTCAAGTTCATCAACCTGCCGGAGAAGTGCACCATCCGCATCTTCAACTTGGCGGGTGACCTGATCCAGACCATCGAGCACGACAGCCCGAATCCGACCCACGAGTGGGATCTGCGCAATGAGAACTTCCTGCCGGTGGCGAGCGGGTTGTACATTGCTCACATCGAGGTGCCAGGCGTCGGGTCCAAGGTGCTGAAGATGGCCATCGTGTTTGGCCAGCAGCGCCTGCGGAACCTGTAACCGGCACCGTTGGTCAGGTGGGTGGCCGCTCCTGCGCCAGCGGTGCGGCAGGAGCGGCGCCGAGGTGAAAGGAAGAACCTTGTGGAGAACTGGACCATGAGAATAGCAAGAATCCTGGTGCTGCTCGTCGTTGTGGCTCTGGGGTGGAGCCTGGCAGTGGCCGGCAACCCGGATAAGCGTGGTGCCGCCGGAGCGCAGGAGTTGCTTATCCCGGTAGGCTCGAGGGGCATTGCCATGGGTGGGGCAACAGGCGCCCTGGCCAGCGGCAACGAAGCCATCTTCTGGAACCCAGCAGGTCTGGCCGCCACCGACGCCGCTGCCGAAGCAACCTTTTCGCACCTAAAGTGGATTTTTGATACCAGCATCAACTATTTCGCGGTGTCGGCGCGCTTCGGCACCCTGGGCTCCTTCGGCCTGAGCGCTAAGGTGCTGGACTTTGGCGACATCATCGAGACCACGGAGTTCGAGACCGAGGGCACCGGGCGCACCATTACCCCGAACTTTGTGACGGTGGGGCTGACCTTCTCGAGGCAGATGACCGACCGCATCTTCTTCGGCGCCAACGCCAAGGTCATCTCCGAGAGCTTCTTGCGCATGCGCGCCAGCGGCGTGGCCTTTGACTTTGGCGTCCAGTACATCAGCAGCCCCGGGGTGCGTATGGGGCTCTCGCTCAACAATTTTGGCCCAATGATGAAGTTTGTGGGTGAGGACCTGCAGCGCACCGTGGAGCTGCCCCACACCGAGTACGGCAGCGAGCCGATGGACCTCAGACTTGAGGCGCAAAAATTCGAGCTGCCCAGCAACTTCGAAATCAGCTTGGGCTACCCATATCACTTGAGCGACGAGCACGTCATAACCGCGGTGGCATCCTACCGCAACTTCAATGCCTCGGTGGACCAGGTGCAGGCAGGAATCGAGTACGCCTTCAACAAGCTGGTCTACCTGCGCGGCGGTTATGGCTCGGCGGTGCAGGCCTCGGAAGACTATATTTTCGGCTTCACCCTTGGTGCAGGGTTGCGCTACAGCCTGGGGGGCAACACCTATGTGCTCTTTGACTATGCCTATCGCGACGTGAAGTACACCGACGCCAACCAGTGGTTCACCATGTCGGTGCAATTCTGAGCTGAGCGGCCAGGCCCAAGAGGTGAGGCTGCCGCAAAGGCGAGGTCCGAGCTCTGTTTCCAGTCAGGTCTGACGAACGGGAGAAAGGAGGTGAGCGCCCGAGTCGAGCCCGATGCCATACCCAAACAGAAAGGAGGTGAGGCCCGGAACTCTGAGGGGGTGGCATGGTACGCTGTGGATGACAACTCACTGAGGAGGTTTGCACATGCGAAAAGCCCTCGTAGTTACCACGGTTTTGTTGTTGGCGGCCTCGGCGGTGTTGGCGAGCGATAGCCGCATCACCCTGCTGAAGCCGTACCGGGGCGTGGACGAGGATGCCATTATCTACGCCACGAAGAAGGACCTGAACAACGGCGCAGTCGATCGGCTGCTGACGCCCAGCCCCTTGAGCAAGTTCGCCGGCATCATTGACACCATTGCGCCGCCTTTGGCAGAGACGGTGAACTTTGGTGCCGCGCCGGGCGACACGATGGCGCAGTTTTTCCAGGAGCCGACGGCCGCGTACTACCTCAAGTCCATCGCTATCAAGACCAATGAGTGGTCGGGCCAGTTTAACGACGGGTTCAACCTGTTCGTGACCAAGGCGGCTGCCGACATCCGCACCTGGCCGAAGGACAGCGTGGACGGTAAGGGCTGGGTTGGCCGCTGGGCGAGCCACCCCTTGGGCTGCACTACCGGCAACTGGTGCGGCAGCTCCTGGGGCCAGCCGCCATTGGGCGAGATCATCTGGGGCGACTTCCCGGTGACCGCGGTGCGCAACGAGTGGGTGTGGACGCCGATGATCTGGTTAGGCTTTGAGCCGGATATGGGCCATGACCCCTTCTACGTCTGCTATGCCCCCTTTGGCACTGCCGGCCAGAACTTCGGCACTGCCAGCGGCGACGCCACTGCCCTTCCGGAGTGGCGTGGGTTGAAGTACTATGCCGGTGGCGGCACCTCGGGCAAGGGTGGCTGGCACATCCGCCACTACGGCTGGATCTTCTACCTCGAGGTGGAGTTCTATGAGAATACGCCGCCTAAGATCGAGTACGAACCTTACGGCTCGGTGCTGAATGCCGACCCGCGGCCGCTGCGTGCCCACATGGAGGACCTCGACGCCTCTGACCCGGCCAAGGCGGGCATTGCCGAGGCGAAACTCTACTACAACGTCAACGGCGGCGCTTTCTCGTCCGTGGCTATGACGCTGGTAGAGGGCACCGACGCGAATGGGACTTGGGAAGGCGTGGTGCCAGGCGGCATTATCGGCCCGGGTGACGTGGTGGAGTACTACTTCTGGGCCAAGGACAAGAATGGCCTGGAGGCCGAGTCTATCCATGGCAGCTACGGCTACTTTGTGAAAAAGCACGATGTGTTGGCCGTGTACAACGACAACACTTTCCCTGCGTCGTTCATCATGCCGTATTACTTCCATGACCCGAAAGGCGTCGAGTACTTGTACGACACGTGGTGGACAGACGCCGACGGCCCGCCGACCACCGAGCTGTACAAGATGTACAACTGGATTGTGCAGCTGGATGGCTCTTCGCCGCTGTATCTATTCGATGACGACGTGGTGGCGGCATGGCTGACCGGTGCCAAGAAGAGCTCCGGTACCAAGGGCTACTTCTGGTCCTCTCAGGAGTGGGCCTACGGTAAGGGTGGCGGCGTCGATTTGAACTTTGCCGCCGGGCAGATCCAGTACGATTACTTCGGCATTGGCACCATAGTCAGCGATATCCAGCCGTACAACCAGAACGCGCACCCGCTGAACGCGACCGACCACCCCATTGTGAAGGACATCAAGGACTTTTGCGCGGACAGCCTGCAGCTCTACTATGACTCGTACTATGAGCTGGGCTTTGCCAACTGGAACGATGCCATCACGGCGACCAATCCAGCGGCGACGGTGCTATTTGCCGACTCCGCAGACGCCAACAACGTCATGGGTCTGTACAATTTCTACAACAACGTCCATACGGTGTTCTTGACCTTTGACCAGCTGGCGTTGAACACGGGCAAGGCCAAGTACCACTGGATCCCCATCGATGTTTCGAACCCGATGGTGGAGGCGCTGAAGCACTTTGGCGCGCCGAGCGCGGTCCGTACGGGTGAGACGGTGCCGGTGGAGTACGCGCTGCACCAGAACTATCCGAACCCGTTCAACCCGACCACCACGGTCAAGTTTGCCGTGGCCAAGCCGGGCAACGTCACCATTGCCGTGTACAACATGCTGGGCCAGAAGGTGGCCACCTTGGTGAACGGCTACCACCAGGCCGGCACGTATGCGGCCACCTGGGACGCTACTGGCATGGCCAGCGGTGTGTACTTCTACAAGATCGAGGCGGGTGACTTCACTGCAGTCAAGAAGATGACCTTGCTGCGGTAACCGCACACTTGTAGGGGGGTAGGTTGGAGCCGCCGCGGCCCTGCCGGGTCGTGGCGGCTCTTTTTTTGCCGATACGGTGCTACCGCGGCGAATTTTTCTTGCGAAAGTCGCGCGCATTGCTATATTAGACATGAAACGTGGCCATGGCAAGGAGTGAGCGGTATGCCGACCAGAATTACCCCCTTGGATATCCAGGCGCTATCGGATCCGAAGGAGTACGAGCAGGGGATGAAGTACTACCTTGGGGGGCGGGTGAAGGCTCGCTTGCGCACCGACACCGGCCTTTTGGCGACCGTGAAGGCAGATGGCCTGTGGCGCGTGGAAGTAGTAGTCGAAGGGGAGCAGATCTTTGGGCGCTGCGGCTGCTCGCCGGTCAGGGGGGGCCTGTGCCGGCATCAGGTGGCGACGGCGCTGGCCTTTCTGGACCGGCCCCAGAGTTTCTTGTCATTGCAGGAGATGCGTAGGCTCATTCGCAAGCAGGACAAGAGCGCCCTGGTGGAGTTGTTGGTGAACATGGCAGTGGTGGTCCCGGAGGTGGCAGCCTTCTTCGGCGAAGGGGACGAGGCCGAGCGGCTTAAACAGTGGATCGCGGACCTGTTCGACATGCCCACCGGCGGGGGCTGGTCGGTGGAGGAGCTTTTGGTGCCCGCGCGGCTCATCCTCCAGCGGGCGCTGATGCTGCGGGTCGAGGGGAAATGGGACCAAGCCAGGCGCATCTGCTTCGCCCTCCTGGATGCTGCGCTCGCCCTCAATGACCGCAAACACGGCGGTGTGGCCTACCCGGAGAGTTTCATGACCGCGCTGATCGATGCCTATGAAGGCGCGGCTCTGCGCGACCCAGAGCTGGAACAGAAAAGGGAAACCGTCCGCCAGGAACTCCAGGCCTTGCTAGGGCATGAGACTGCGGAGGTAGAAGGCGTTTACATGGAGCAGCTCAGCCAGCGTTTGGAGGGTGGCTGAGCCTCCTCTGCAAGCTTCGTGTTCAGGCCTCGCTCTCTTCCTCCGTACTTCGCTTTAGGGCGCGCGCCTGCCGCGAAAACTCCTCCAGGGTCATTCGTTTCAGGAAGACAAAACCACGCGTACCCCTGATGAGCGGGCTGGGGTGGTCGTTAAAAAAGCGCCTACCAAGGCACGTTTTGAGCATCTGGTACTGCTGCACCTGAATCTGCTGTGCCAGGCCGGAAAACGGGCCGGCATATTCGTGGCTGGGGAAGGAGGCAGCCTTTTGGGAAACAAACGCGTTGCTGAAAGCGCTCTGCAGCAGAGCCAGCATGTTCAGCGAGACCGGCACGTAGAGGTTTGCCTCAGCCGGGTGGAAGCGGTACCAGACATTGCGGTAGCCGATCACCTCGATGTCGGTGCGCCCAGTCTGGGCCTGATAGCGGCGTAACGCCTCAGCGACTGCCTGGAGGACCTTGTAGTGCGTGTCAGGTCCGCTGGCCTCCGGGTCGAAAGCAACGGTGACCACGTGGGGTTTGACGCGGTGCAGCAGGCGCAAAATGGGCGGCACGTCCCGTTCCAGGGTGGGCTCCTCCGTGAAGATCTCCCCTTTGTAAAAGCCGAGCCGCAGGTGCACCACCGAGCTGGCATCGAACCCTAAGTAGCCCCACAGGCAGTCTGCCTCCCACTCACGGATCATGCCCTTGAGCTGCTGGATGTAGGGCAAGTCCTTCTTGCCCGCATACTGCGTGCGGAAGTAGTTGTCCAACTCATCCAGGCGATGTTCGATCTGTTCGGGATCCTCCTCCTCGAAGATTTCCACCAGGTTGCGGAGAAGACGGCGCGCCTCGCCTTCCTGTTTCATGACCAGGCTGTCGGCCGCCACGCCGTCCAGGTACTGCCACACATCTCGATTCCGTGCCTGGATGTCTGTGGGGCGGAAGTAGCCCTGAGCAAGGAGCGCGCGAAAGTCCGGCTTGCGCAAGAAAATGCGCAAGGTTTGTACCAAGCTCCGTGCGTAAGCGTTAGTGACGGCCGTGAAGCCCGAGGTCATGTAGGTGAAGGTGTGGGAGTTGGAGGCATCGCGAATAGCACGCACCACAAAGGGAAAGTAGCCGAGCACGATGTCGTCGTGGTGCGGCGCAGTGTGGAGGAATACGGTATTGGCGCGCGGCGTGATGCCGTCCTGCAGCTTGGCGAGCAGCTCCTCGTGCACCCTTTGCGTGACTGCTTCGGCTGTCGAGCCCAATCGACTAAGCAAGGCCGCCCCAAAGCGGTCGGCAGCAAAGTCAGCCTGCGTGAGGTCAAGCACGCGCTTGCGCCGCGCCAAAGCGAGATCGATGACTATGCGGGAGACGCTCTCGGGCGGGACCTCCGGCATCTTCACAAAGAGCTGATAGGTCCGTTCGGGTAGCAAAGAAGCCGCACCCTGCGTGACGATGAAACGGGCGTTGGGCAACTTGTGCAGAACGGTGGCGGGGTAGTCGATGTGGGGCTCCTGGCAGACGGCATCACGCACGACTTTCGCCTTCGCCTCACCAGCGGCCATGATAATGGCTGTGCAGGAGGGGTTGAAAGTGACGGTGGCCAGTCCGATGGTGAGGGCCAGGCGGTTCTTGGCCACCTCGATGCCTCCCAAGTCGCTGGCCGCAGCCGCCTGGGTCTCATAGTTGGTCGCGGTCAAGCGTGTGGTGCTATGATGGTCCGATCCTCTCACGTTGAAGGCGATGTGTCCATCGGGGCCAATGCCACCCAGGAAGAAGCCAATACCGCCTAGGGCCCGAATGCGGTCCTCGTATTCGCTGCACCACTGGTCCACCGCAGCCAGCACGCGCTGCTGTAGTCGCTCCAAGTGCGTGTGGGGGTGCCGGTAGCGGAGGGATAGGTCCACACTACCATCCGGCCACACGTCGTCCAGGTCCATGCCCTCGGGCAGCCCGATGGCCGCACAGTTAATCAACAGGGCCTTGCGCCGGTCAAAGCCGAACTGCGCCATGTAGAACTTGTTCACGTAGTAGTAAAAGCTGTTATGCTGCGTGGGATTTATGGGGTAAAACTCATCAATCTGCACAAAGTGGAGGCTGGCCATGTCCGGTTTTTGCGCCGGGTCAACTCCGCCTGCCTCCAGGTCTTTGCGGGTCTCTGGATGATCCCAGCTGGCCAGGTAGTGAGCTACGTGCTTAATAAAATGCTCGGGTGTCTTGCCGGTGGGCAGCGACACAACCCCGCCTGGATTTGCCTGCACCCATTCCAGGAAGCGCAGGGCCACTAATCGGCCAAGGCTGGGGAAGTTTGGCACAATAATGACCCCGATCTTCTCGGTGGGCGGGTAGCGCAGGTCAAAGCCGCTGTGGGCAAGGGCAATTTGCTCAACGCGAGAGGTTGTCTGGTGCGCGAAATCGGCCATAGTGCGACCCCTCATTTCATGCTGTCCAAGAAGCCAAGCCCCGACAGAGTTCGGTTCCTTAGCTGAAAAATCTATGTGTGTTGGTCATACCGGCAGAAGCTCTGGGTTAAACATGACCTTCAAGACGTGTTCCGGTCTGTCCAGCAGCTGGACGCCCTGAGGAAACTGCTCGAGCGGCAAGCGGTGCGTGACCAGGTGCTGGGTCTGGACGCGCCCGCCTTGCAGCAGCCGGAGCGCGGCAAAGGAGTTACGCCGTGAAGTGTAACTGCTGACTATGCGCAGCCCCTTGCGAAAAATCTGGAACGGCTCGATGGTCGCCGTGCTATCGGCAGGGGGTACGCCGAAGAGGAGCACGCGGCCGCCCTTCCGTGCCAGCCGGATGCACTCTGAGATGAGCGCAGGATCACCGGTGGCTTCGACCACCAAATCGAAGTGATCTGCCTCGCCCATGGCTCGAAGCTCGGGGCTCAAGTTGGCGAAGACCCTTGCGCCCAGCTGGGCCGCCATTTCCCTTCGGCGTGGCGTGCGCTCCACCACGGTGACCTCCGTCGCGCCCGTGGAAAACAGCGCATGAAGGAGGAGAAGACCGATGGGGCCGGCTCCAAGGAGAAGGACGTGGTCACCTGGCTCCACGGTCACCTGCTGGAGCCCGTGCAGAACGCAGGATAAAGGTTCCATGAAGGCGGCCTCTTCATACGGCAGTGAGCCAATGAGGAAGCAGTTCTGGGCGGGTGCCACCACGTATTCGGCCATAGCGCCGGGGCGCGTCACGCCCACGGCGGACCAGCTGGCGCAAAAGTTCTGCTGATTGCTGAGGCAAAAGCGGCACGTGCCGCAGGCAATGTTGGGCTCGATGGCAACGCGGTCGCCTGGGGAAAAACCGCTCACCCCTGGCCCGAGCGCCATTACCTCGCCGCTTGCCTCATGGCCCGGAATTAGGGGGTAGGTGCCTAGGTAGACACCGCGGAACAGGTGGACGTCAGTTCCACAGAGGCCGCAGGCCTTGACCTTCACAAGAAGTTCGCCCGGGCCAGGCACCGGGTCGGGTACCTGTTCGACTGACGCCCGCCCGGGCCCTTGTATCACCACCGCACGCATAGGCCGCCGCCGGTCACCCCAATTTTTCCGAGATGGACTTGGCCTGCAAGAAGAGGAGCAAGTAGTCGCGGCCGCCTGCTTTGGAGTCAGTGCCGCTCATGTTGAAGCCTCCGAAAGGATGCCCACCGACGAGCGCGCCGGTGCATTTGCGGTTGATGTACAGGTTCCCCACGTGGAACAGGCGCTTGGCCTCGGCGATCTTGAAACGGTCGCGGGTCCACACCGCGCCGGTCAGGCCATAGATGGTGCTGTTGGCTAACGTGAGGGCGTGAGCAAAGTCTTTCGCCTTCAGAACCGCCAGTACCGGCCCAAAAATCTCCTCCTGATCCAAACGGGCCCCAGGAGCGATATCTTTGAAAATCGTGGGCCGGATGAAGTAACCGCTGCCAGGTGCCTTCTCTCCCCCGGTCACCAGCTTTCCTTCCTTCTTGCCGATTTCAATATACTGGAGGATCTTCTCTTCGGAAGCTCTATTGATCACCGGGCCGAGATAGTTGGCAAGGTCCTTGGTGGGGCCAATGGTGAGCTTCTCGGCTCGGGTTTTGAGAAGCTCCACAAACCGGTCGTACACCTCGCCGACCACCACGCACCTGGAGCAGGCCGAACACTTTTGCCCCTGGTAGCCGAACGCGGAGACGGTCACCGCGTCTGCAGCCGCTTCCAAGTCCGTGTCGCTGTCCACGATAATTGTGTCCTTTCCCCCCATCTCGGCCACCACGCGTTTGATCCAAATCTGTCCCGGACTGGGCGTCGCGGCGAGCTGGTTGATGCGGAGACCCACTTCCATGGAGCCGGTGAAGGAGATGAAGCGCGTCTTTGGGTGTTGCACCAAGTAGTCGCCGATTTCTGCGCCGCTGCCGGGGATGTAATTGAGCACGCCTGGCGGCAGGCCAGCCTCGCGAAAGATCTCCACCACCTGGTAGGCGATGCCTGGAGTATCGCTCGCAGGCTTCAGCAGCACGGTATTGCCTGTGACAATGGCCGCTGCGGTCATGCCGGTGAGGATGGCGTTGGGAAAATTCCACGGCGGAATGACCACGCCCACACCCAAGGGGATGTACACCAGCTGGGGGAATTCACCTTTGACCGGGGTCACAGGCTGGGGAGTCCCGTAGCGAAGCATCTCCCTGGCGTAGAACTCCAAAAAATCGATTGCCTCGGCGGTGTCGGCGTCGGCCTCAGCCCAGTTCTTCCCCGCCTCCAGAATCATCCACGCGTTCATCAAGAAGCGGCGGCGCCTCATGAGTTCTGCTGCCTTGAGGAGGACGATGGCCCTTTCCTGCGGCTCCACCCAGCGCCAGGACTCGAACGCGCGCAGAGCCGCCGCCATGGCCATGTCCACTTCCTTCTGTCCTGCTTGGTGAAAGGCCCCCACCTGCCGGTCCTTGTCTGAAGGGTTGAACGAGGGCTTTACCTTCCCGCTCTTGACCTCCTTACCGTCGATAACAAGCGGATATTCGCGGTCGGCCAAGGCTTCCACCGCAGTAATGGCCCTTTCCTGAGCTTCGCGGTTGGCCGGAACGGAAAAATCAGTGTACGGCTGGTTACGGAACTCTTCTACCATGCGATCCTCCTCACTTACATGCGCCCCATCGCATCCAGTACGGCGCGGGTGAGTTGGGCGATAGCCTGCGCCGCGTGATTGTGGTTAGCAATGCCCTTGCTCATGATGACCAGCACACATCGCCTGCCGCTCGGAAAGTACAAAATTCCGGCGTCGTGGTCGATGCCGGAAATGGAGCCCGTCTTATGCGCCACCTTGATGGAATCCGGAAGGAGGGCGGGGATTTTCGTATTGAGCTTTTGCCGCAACATGATGTCAATCATCTCGGAGCAGGAGGCCTGGCTGGCAGCCCTGCCTCGGGCGATCGCCTCAAGGATAACCATCATGTCGTAGGCCGTGGTCTCGTTGTTGATCCCTTTGGCAAAAGCCTTGTCGTCTTCCAGGCCCCTGCGCACATAAATGTGGGGGGCGCCGAGGCCGCGCATGGTGGCGGTAACCTTATCCGGGCCAACGAGCTCAAGTAAGAGATTCGCCGCCAGGTTGGAGCTCACGGTGATCATGCGCTCCACCAGCTCGCGGATTGCCATCGGCCGCCCAATGGCGCCATAAATGGCGTCGTCGCTGTCCTCGGACAGACGGAGGGCGTAGGGGGAGCCGTCCACCACGCTCCGGAAGCGGTTGCGCACCATCAGCGAATCCTCTAAGCGAAAGTGCCCGCGCTCCGCCTGACGAAAGACCTCCACCATGACCGGCACTTTCATCAGGCTCGCTGCGTGCATCAGCTCGTGGGCGTTGTGGAAAAAAGTCTGCCCGCTGTCCAGGTCCTTGTAGGCAATAGCAAAGAGGCCCCGGAGGTCATGTTCTTTCAGGGCAATATCGTCCCGAAGGCGTTTTATCTCGTTCGTGTCCACGCTATTGTGACTCGGGAAGGCCCACAAGGACAGAAGAGCCACGCCTGCCAGACAGAGGGTTGCGCGCCGAGTACTGCTTCTTCCCGCACGGGCATGTTGCCTCTTCATGTGGCTCTCGAAGGTTATCTCCCTGAGTGCAGCAGACGGTCTGGGTTTAGTTGGTGCAAGTCTTCAGGCACAAAAAGGCCGTCCTTGCGTATCAGCGTGCCGTCGAAGTAGATTTCGCCGCCTCCGTACTCGGGTGTCTGCATCATGACCATGTCCCAGTGCACCTGTGACCGATTGCCATTGTCGGCTTGCTCGTATGCCGAACCTGGGGTAAGGTGGAAGGAACCGGCGATCTTTTCGTCGAATAGCGTATCTTGCATCGGTTTCGTGATGTAGGGGTTGAGGCCAAAGGAGAACTCGCCCGTATAACGGGCCCCTTCGTCGCTGTCCAGAATCTGATTCAGGCGTTCAGTCTTGTCCGCACGCGCGTCGACGATTCGCCCGTGCCGAAACCGCAATGTGATTCCTTCAAAGCGAACGCCCTGAAACACCGAGGTGGTATTGAAGCGGATGGTCCCATTGATTGAATCCCGCACCGGGGCGGTGAACAGCTCGCCGTCTGGCAGGTTGCGCCTGCCGTCGCATTTGACCGCCGGCATCCCCTTGATGGAGAAGCGCAGAGCCGTGCCTGGGCCCTTGATCTCCACCATGTCGGTGTGAAGCATGCGCTCGCGCAGGGGTTCCATCGCACGAGATAGGCGCCGGTAGTCCAGCGTGCAGACGGTGAAAAAATAGTCGGCAAAGGCTTCCGTGGACATGTGCGCCTGTTGCGCCATGGCAGGGTGGGGCCAGCGCAGCACTACCCACCTTGTCCTCGGCACGCGGATCTGCAGGTGGACCGGCTTCCACCAATGAGTTTGGTAGAGCTGCATCTTGTCTGGCGGCACGTCCGACAGTTCAGCGACGTTGTGGCTGCCGCGCAAGGCAACGTAGGCATCCATCTGCTCCATCAACGCTGCCTCCACTTGGCCCATCAGCCGCATGCTTTCTTCGGTGGCCTGGCGGCAGAGCTCGCGCAGGATGACCCCGTGCTTGGTGAGCACGAACACTTCTGCCCCGGCACGGGTCGCGCGACGTGCGATGGCCAGTACTGCCTCGTCTGGCACATCGACTGCCTCGATGAGTAGCTTATCCCCGCGGCGCAGCCTTGTGGAATGAGTTACGATGACGTTGGCAAGCTTTTCAAGGCGCGGATCCGTTAGCATTGTCCCTCCATTGACGCGAAATCAGGCGGTGAAATATAGGAAGAAAAAGGGGCATTGTCAACACAAAAGCGTCTTTTCCCTTGCGAGTAACCCAAAGGTAGCGTAAATTTTCGGCGTGAATAAGTGAGGGGTGGGTAGCGTATATTGTGTGGACAATGGAAGTGGCCGAGCACACGAAACGGCAGGTGCCTCCAGAGCGAGACGTGGTCCTGCGCTGCCAGCGCGGTGACGCCCAGGCGTTCAGGATTCTGGTGGAAAAGTACCAGCGCCTGGCCTACTTTGTGGCTCTCGGTCTTACCGGGCGCCATGACGATGCGTTGGACCTTTCGCAGGAGGCTTTCATCCGGGCTTATCGGCACATACGGCGTTTTGATCCGGAGCGGAGCTTCTTGCCGTGGTTTTACCAGCTCCTGCGCAACCTCTGTTTCAACCATCTGCGCGCGAGGCGCAAGCAACGCCTGATTACGCTGGGGCAGCTGGGACCTGAGGAGCTGGAGAGAATGGCCGAGTATCATTTCGACCCGGAGGCGATCGTGGAGCGGGACGAGACGGCGCAACAGGTGTGGCGCGCCATAGGTCAGCTCTCGGACACGCATCGGGAGGTCATCGTGCTCCGCCACTTTCAGCAGTTGACCTATGCAGAAATGGCTGAGCTCCTGTTCGTGCCAGTGGGTACAATCATGTCACGGCTCTACCATGCCCGACGTGCCCTGAGGCGTCTGCTGGAAAAGGAGCAAGGAGGTGACGAGCATGAAGTGTGAAAAAGCCAGGCCCTTAATGATGGCGCTTCTCGACGGAGAGATTGAAGAGAAGGAGCGGCATGCGCTTGAACGCCACCTCCAGACGTGCTATGCGTGTGCGAAGGAACTCGAGGGCTTTCGCGAGCTGAGACAGCTCACAGAAGGAGTGACGCTCATGGAGCCAGAAACCAGAATTTGGCAGGAGTATTGGTCTCGTGTCTATAACCGAATTGAGCGGGGCGTAGGCGCGGTCCTGCTGGCGGTCAGCCTGGCGGCCCTGTTGATCTACGCGGGGTTTCGAGTGGTCGAGGAATTGATTCGTGACCCGTCGCTAGCGGTCTCGCTGAAGGTGGCGATCCTCGCAGGCATCGCTGGGCTGGTATTGTTGCTGCTGTCAATAATCCGTGAACGCCTGTACTTTTGGAGGCGTGACCGTTACCGTTTCGTGCGCTAATCCTGACGGAGGAAAGTCTATGTACGTCGCGACAACGGAGACAATTCCTGGCAAGAAAGTGGTGCGGTACCTGGGCCTTGTGCGAGGCAACACGATTCGCGCCCGTCACGTCGGCCACGACATCATGGCCGGACTGCGGAACCTGGTAGGCGGCGAAATTTCCGATTATACCAAAATGCTGTCGGAGTCCAGAGAGCAGGCATTGGACCGCATGCTGGAGCAAGCCAAGGCGCTCGGGGCTAATGCCGTGGTGGGGTTGCGGTTTAGCACGTCCATGGTTATGTCGGCTGCGGCCGAAATCCTTGCCTACGGCACCGCAGTCGTAGTGGAGTAACCAGCCCGCACATCACCACACCCGAAGCTTTGCGGATCTCAGGTCACCGGATTTCCCTGGTGGCCTTTTTCGTCGGGGAAAAAAGAGTTGACATTTTCTTCCCACTGTCGTAAAATAGGCCGTTCCTCGTGAGCAGGAGAGGCAGTCGGAAAACGGAGGGTCGCCATGGCCAGACGCTACCGCATGCTCATCAATGGTGAGTGGCGCGAGGGGGAGGCTACTTTCGCGGTTGTCAACCCTTTTACCGGGCAGAAGATCGCCGCGGTGGCGCGTGGGACACCTGCTGCCGTAGGGGAGGCAATTGCTGCGGCGCGACGCGCCTTCGAAGTGACTCGGCGGATGCCACCTTACGCACGCGTTGAGTTGCTTCAGGGGGTGGTGGCCGGGCTGCGCGCGCGGGCCAAGGAGCTCGCCCAGAGTATAGTCGCGGAAGCAGGCAAGCCGATTCGTTTCGCCCAGGGCGAAGTGGACCGCGCCATCTACACTTTCAGCGTGGCCGCCGAAGAAGCCAAGCGCATCGGCGGGGAGGTCATTCCTTTGGACCTGCTCCCCACGGCCAAGGGACACTTTGCCTATTCGCGCCGTTATCCCATCGGCGTCATCGGAGGCATCTCGCCATTCAACTTTCCCCTGAACCTTGTATGCCACAAGGTGGCCCCCTGCCTTGCTGCAGGCAACACTATGGTGCTCAAGCCGTCCTCGTATACGCCGATCACGGCATTGAAGCTGGGGGAGATTATCATGGCCGCAGGGGCGCCTCCTGGCGCCTTCAATGTGGTGCCATGCCCCGGGCCGGTAGGGGAGCTGTTAGCCACCGACCCTGGGGTGGCGATGCTCACGTTCACCGGCAGCGCCGAGGTGGGATGGCATCTGAAAAGCATCGCCGGCAAGAAGAAAGTCACATTGGAGTTAGGGGGGAACGCGGCGGCCATTGTTCACGAAGACGCTGACCTAGAATTTGCCGCGGCGCGCTTAGCTCTCGGCGGGTTTGCCTATGCGGGACAAGTGTGCATCGCGGTCCAGCGCATCTTTGTGCATCGCCCGGTGTTTGAGGCTTTCACTCGCCTGTTAGTGGAGGCAACGCGCAAGACTATGGTCGGGGACCCTGCCGACCCGGACACCGTCTGTGGGCCAATGATTACCGAGCAGGCGGCAATGACCGCCGAGCAGTGGATCCACGAGGCTGTGGCGGCAGGGGCGCGTGTGCTTGTGGGCGGCGAAAGGGATGGTGCCATGTTGGAACCGACGGTGCTGACCAATACCACCCCAGACATGAAGGTGCGCAGTGAAGAGGTCTTTGCTCCCATTGTGACCGTCGACCCGTACGACACGTTCGAACAGGCCATCATCGCGGTGAACGAGTCCAGGTTTGGCTTGCAAGCAGCCGTATTCACCAAGGACGTTGACCGGATCATGTATGCCCACGACGAAATCATTGTTGGCGGCCTGGTGGTCAACGACTACCCCACCTTTCGCATCGACCACATGCCCTACGGCGGAGTCAAAGATTCAGGCTTTGGACGGGAAGGGCTCAGGTACGCCATCGAGGAGATGACCGAGCCTCGCCTCCTGGTCTTTAATCGTTCCACGCCAAGGTAAAAAAAGTCCTTGCTATTTAGAAAACGGAGTGATATTTTAACGTGCCGTTTTTGGAAATGAAGAGAAGGGAGGGAGCGATGGCACGGCCGGTCGACCTGACCGAGGCTAACTTTGGCGAGCATGTCACCTCTGCCCAGGGGGTGGTCCTGGTGGATTTCTCCGCCGAATGGTGTGGCCCCTGCCGCATGCTGGCGCAAGTGATAGCGGAGGTGGCCAACGAATACGATGGCAAGATAAAGGTGGGTAATGTTGATGTGACCAAGCAGAATCGGCTGGCCTCACGTTTCGGCGTGGCCATGATCCCCACCGTCCTCTTCTTCAAGAACGGCAAGGTAGCCGGTCAACTTGTGGGTAGCGTCTCCAAACAGCGCATTGTCGATAGGCTGGAGCAGCTGCTTTAGGGCGGGGAAATTGTTGGCCGGGGTCCCGGCTAAGAGAAGGGTGGGGCACAGCAGAAGCGACCTCCCTTCTTGAGAATGGCAACGACAACTGGTACGCGAGGTAGTTATCCCGAATTGATGTCTTCTGGTGAACCCTGATGGAAGGCCGCGGCAGTCCTGCAGAGAGGTGCAGGTGTCGTGGCCTTTTTTTGTTCCTTCCCAGTGGAGAAGCTGGCAGGCAGTGAGGAGGCAAGACCGCATGTTTGCGCTCATTATGGCCGGGGGCGTAGGCACACGCTTCTGGCCGCGCAGTCGGATGTCAAGGCCCAAGCAGGTGCTCAACATTGTCGGTTCCCGCTCTATGATTCAGGACACTGTGGGGCGCCTCGCCGGTCTTGTGCCGTGCGAAAGGACCTTTGTCATCTGTCTTGAGCACCAGCGCGAGTTGATTGCCCAGCAATTGCCCGAGCTTTCGCCGGAGCACATCATCGGCGAACCCCGAGGTAAGGATACGGCTCCCTGCATTGGTCTGGGTGCGCTGTACATTCGTCGGATAGACCCGGAGGCGGTGATGGTGGCCATGCCGGCAGATCACGTGGTGGCACGCGAGCGCGCCTTCCGCAAGGTCCTCAAGACTGCTGAGATCATCGCGCGCACGCACGACTGCCTGGTGACTATCGGCATCCAACCTACCTACCCGGCCACAGGATACGGCTACATCCAACACGAGCCCAAGGAGCTCGAGCGCTTAGCAGGCGTGTCCTGCTACTCGGTCAAGACATTTGCCGAGAAACCCTCATTGGAGTACGCGCAACAGTTCATAGCCAGCGGTGACTTTTTATGGAACAGCGGCATCTTTGTCTGGAAGGTGAGTCGCATCCTGAAGGAGATTGAGGACAAGCTGCCAGAGCTCTACGAAGGGCTGTGCGAGATCGAGCGGCACATCGGCAAGAAGAACGAGCGGGCAGTGATCGAGCGGGTGTATCGCCAGACGCGCAGCATATCCATTGACTATGGCGTGATGGAAAAGTCCGACAACATCGTCGTGCTGAAGGGGGACTTTGGCTGGAGCGACGTGGGAAGCTGGGAAGAAGTGTACAAGTTGGGCAAGCGCGACAAGCAAGAGAACGTGAGCGAAGGCCCTCTGTTCGCGCACGACGCAAGTGGATGCTATGTGTGGTCGCCGCACAAGTTGGTGGCGCTCTTGGGTGTGCATGATCTGGTAGTGGTGGACTCCGAGGAGGCGCTGCTCATCTGCCCGCGCCAGCGCTCACAGGAAGTGAAGCAGCTGGTGGAGGCGATGCGTCGGGGTGGTTTTGACCGGTACCTGTGAAAGCAATGAAGGACCAGGATCTCCTGCGCTCCTTGGAGGAGCTGGTGGCGCAGCTGGGCATCCAGTTGCGCTATGAGAAAGGCGATTTCGACGGCGGCCTGTGCCGCGTAGAGGACCAGCGTTTGCTGATCGCCAATGCGGCCCTGCCTACGCGCAAAAAGATTCGCGTGTTGGCACGCGAATTGGCTCGCCTTGAGCTTGACCAGGTCTTTGTGATGCCAGCAGTGCGAAGGGTCATCGACGCTGCGCGCCAGGAGCAGGAACCTCGACCCATTTCACCATCGGAGGAACACGCCAATGACACGTGAAGAGCTTGCCGGCCTTTTCTCGGCCGAGCGCTTTGTAGTGCCCATGCGGGCACAGACCAAAGATGAGGTACTCGAGGAGTTGCTCGATACCTTTGTCCGCCAAGGGCTGATTAGGAATCGCGCTATTGTGCTGGAGATGCTCCACAAAAGGGAGAGCCTGGGAAGTACGGGCATAGGCAAGGGCGTAGCAATCCCCCACGGGCGCTCCACGGCCGTGCCTGACGTGAGCATCGCCTTTGGCCGTAGCGCCGAGCCCATCGACTTTGATGCGATTGATGGCAAACCGGCGCAGCTCTTTTTCATGGTCCTGGCCCCACCGCAGGAGCTCAACAGCCGCTACCTGCCTGCTTTGGGACGATTAGTGGAGCTGGTCAACGAAAGCAAGAACCGCAAGAGCTTGCTCGCCGCCAAGACGTATGCCGAGTTTGTCGCGGTCATCAAAGGAGAAGAGTGATGGTCAAGAAACAATTGGAGCTGCTGGTGGCGCTTCAAGACCTGGATATCATGATTCGCGAGGTGGAAGATGTTAAGCAACTGGGCTTTGAGGCCCCCTCGCTGGACAAACTGGAACAGGCACGCGAGGAGCTCAAAGAAAAGATAGGCAAACCCCTCTATGCCACCTATGAGCGCCTGAAGGCGCGGTACAAGCGTGCCATTGTGCCGGTCAAGGGTGACACCTGTCTGGGCTGCTTTATGCGGCTGCCCACCTCACTTGCCGCCAAGGGGCGCGAGGATGCAGCCGTTATTACCTGCGAGAACTGTGGGCGTATTCTGTACTGGTTGGAATAGCCTCCGCCGTCACAACTTGTAGTCGTAGATGCGGTAGGTCTTGTAGATCTTGCCGCCCATCATCTCCGCCGTGCGGCGCATCATTACATTGTTCTCTAGCACCCAGGAGAACTCGCCGCCCTTGTATCCCTTGGCTACAGCCCTGCGGTAGGTCTCCAGGTAAAACAAGCCGTCAATGCCCCGTTTTTGGTACTCGCGAATGACGCCCATGGTGATCACGCGTGCCTGATTGATCTTCCGCGCATAGTAAAGTAGTTTGAAGATTCCGAACGGTAAGAGGCGGCCGTTGATCTTATGCAGGGCCTGGTTAAAATCGGGCAGGGTCAAACAGAAGCCAACTGGCTGGCCGTTCATCTCAGCGATGAAGGCGAGGTCAGGGTCCACCACCGACTTCAAGTCTTTGGCCAGGTGGTGAAACTCCTCGGTGGTCATCGGCACAAAGCCCCAGTTGTAGCTCCACGCCTTGTTGTAGATCTGATGGATGCGATCTACCTCCCCCCAAAAGTCCTTCATGTTAATGCTGCGAAACTGCAGCCCTTCCTTGGTCCTGACCTTTTCCGTTACCCGGATCAGCTTCTCGGGCAAAGGCTGTGAGGCGTCCATCCAGTAGGCGTAGACATCCATGACCTTGGTCATGCCATAGCCGTTCACCAAGTCCACGTAGTAGGGCGGGTTGTAGGTCATCATGATCACCGGCGGCTTGTCGTAGGCGTCCAACAGGAGGCCGATGGTGTCGTTGGTGCTGGGGTTCATGGGGCCGCGCATGATCTCCATCCCCTTGTTGCGCAGCCACGACGCGGCGGCGTCGAAAAGCGCGTTGGCCACTTCCTGGTCATTGATGCATTCGAAGAAGCCGAAGAACCCAGTCTTTTCATTGTGAAACTTGTTATGGTTGTCGTTGACGATGGCCGCAATGCGTCCCACCACCAGGCCGTCACGCTCAGCCAAAAAGTACTCCGCCTCGGAGTGTTGGAAGAATGGGTTCTTCTTGCGGTCCAGGAGCTTTTTGACGTCAACAATAAGGGGGGGCACCCAGTAGGGGTTCCCTCGGTAGATACTCCATGGCAACTTGACGAAGCGGTCTAGGTCGCGCCGGGAAGCCACCGGGCGAACAATGGGCACGTTGCTTGCGGACATTGGTCTTTCCTTCAGATAATGCCAAGCGCCTTGCCGTGTACCTTGAACTTTTCCAGGACGATGTCCAGCTCTTCATCGGTGTGTGTCGCCATGTAGCTGGTGCGGAGCAGGGACATGCCTGGCGGCACGGCCGGGCTGACCACCGGGTTGGTGAACACACCGTCCTCAAACAGACGCTTCCACAGCATGAAGGTCTGCATGTCGTCGCCGATAATGATGGGGATGATGGGCGTCTCGCTGTTGCCGGTGTTGAAACCGAGCTCCTGGAAGCCCTTCTTCATCTTGCGCACATTGGCCCAGAGCCTCTCGCGCCGTTCTGGTTCCTTAATGATAATGTCCAGACAGGCGAGCACCGTAGCCACTGCTGCCGGCGGTGGACTGGCAGAGAAGATAAAGGAGCGGGCGACGTGCTTGATATAGTGGATGACGTCCTCGTCAGCGGCGATAAAGCCGCCGATAGAGGCGAACGACTTGCTAAAGGTGGACATGACGATGTCGACCTGGTCTTCCAGGCCAAAGTGCTCGCCCGTGCCTCTGCCGTTTGCCCCCAAGACACCCGTGGAGTGGGCGTCGTCCACCATGACGCGCGCGCCGTACTTGCGCGCCAGCTCCACCAGGCGCGGCAGATTGACGATATCCCCTCCCATGCTGAAGACCCCGTCGACCACAATCAGCTTGCCGCCGGCGTGATCCTTAAAGCGCTCCAAGAGCCGCTCCAAATCGTTCATGTCATTGTGGCGGAATTTGATGAGCTTGGCGAACGACAGGCGGCAAGCGTCGACAATGGAGGCGTGGTTGTCGCGGTCGCCAAAGATCAGATCGTCCTTGCCGGCGATGGCCGAGATTGTGCCCAGGTTGGTCTGCATGCCGGTGGAAAAGACCAAGGCTGCTTCCCGCTTCATGAACGCAGCCAGGCGCTCTTCAAGCTCCACGTGAATGTCCAGCGTGCCATTCAAGTAGCGCGAGCCGGTGCAGCCGGAGCCGTACTTCTGTACCGCCTTGATGGCCGCCTCCTTGACGCGCGGGTCTTGGGTCAGCCCCATGTAGTTGTTGGAGCCGATCATGATGACCTTCCTTCCCTTCATGACAACCTCATTGGCGGCTCCCGACTCGATAGGCTGAAAGTAGGGATAGTAACCTGCGGCCATCGCCTCGCGGGCGCGCGTAAAGCTCTTACACTTGTCGAACAGGTCCACGGCAACCTCCTCACTGCTGGTAGAAAAAGGCATGTACAGGCAGAGCGCACAGCGGCTGGGCGTGTGCTGCGGTGCCGATGTGGTTCAGGTCTTCCGCATGTTATAGTTAATATACGGAACAAAACGACAAATGTCAAGGAAAAAGGCAGGTGACGGCGGTCGGGCGACGAGAATGGCTGAGGGCCCCTTCAGCGCCCGGGGCGAGGAGAGGTGACGTCACGCCAGCGCTCTCCGGTGCATCGTCATGGTCCCACCGAGAGGGGTTTCTGGTGGTGATACAGGTTCCTCCTTCGGCAGGCGTGCCGGCTGACCGATGGTCTTCGTGCACGAGCGGGCGGCGGAAGCACACCGACCGCGACTGGCCCTTCTCTGGTGCGCGGAAGCAGGTGAAGGCTCGCGCTACGCGTAAACCTGCGGTGAAAGGCAAGCCTGCCACAAAGGCGGAGGCAGCCCAAGCCGCCCAGCAAGCTCGGGAACCGTCCCGCAAGGACAGCAAACCCCTGCTGACACACAGCGCGCCAGCACAAAAAGGTTCTTGTTTTTTTGCGTCCTTTTCCGTACAATGAAAAAAGATCGGTCGGCACAGGGAAAAGGAGACAAAGGTGAAAGCTTTGGTGACAGGCGCAAATGGGTTTATCGGCAGCCACCTCGTGGAGAGGCTTCTGGCTCAGGGGGCCGAGGTGCGCTGCCTTGTCCGTAAGACAAGTAACCTCCGCTGGTTGCAGGGCCTAGACGTTCAGCTTACATATGGTAGCCTGGATAGCCCTGCCTCGCTCCAGGGAGCCCTGGAAGGTGTGGATGTGGTGTTCCACTTAGCCGGGGCTACCAAGTCCCTTACACCCGAAGGGTATTTCGTGGCCAACACCCAGGGAACAGCACGTCTGTTGGATGCCTGTCGCGAGAGGGGCAATCCGCGCGTGGTTTTTGTCTCGAGCCAGGCAGCAGCAGGGCCCAGCGACGGCCAGCGGGCGAAGACTGAATACGACCCGCCGACCCCGATTACGGCCTATGGCAAAAGCAAGCTCCAGGCAGAATTGCTCGTGCAAGAGTACGCCAAGACCGGCCCCGCCGTGATCGTCAGGCCGCCGGTGGTCTACGGTCCGCGTGACACCGATGTGTTGGCGCTGTTTCGCTTAGCGGCGCGTGGTCTATGTCCCCTTGTGGGCTCCAAACGTCGACTCGTCAGCCTCATTCACGTGCAGGACCTGGTCGAGGGCCTCTTGTTGGCTGCCACCACCCCACAAGCCCTGGGGAAAACTTACTTCTTGTGCAATGATCAGCCGGTGGACTGGGAGCTTTTTGCTCAGCAGATCGCCTCGGTTCTGGGCAAGAGGTGTGTGAGGATTCGCGTACCGGAGGTGGTTCTCCCTGTAGTAGGGACCGTGTCGGAGCTTATGGCCCGGGTGGGCGGGAAACCGGCGCTGCTCAGTCGCGACAAGGTCAGGGAGATGCGCCAGCGCTACTGGGTCTGTGACAATACGCGCGCCAAGCAAGACCTCGGATTTGCGCCGCGCGTCGATGTGGCCGAGGGCGTGGCGCAAACCGCCGCCTGGTATCGTGCTCAAGGGTGGCTATAGCTCGGTTTTCACTGCTCCCTCGCCAGAATGAGCAGCTTCTCCATGAGACGTTTGTGCGCTTGACCGGAGGAGTCGCCTGCGCTGTGTTCCAACAGCGCGCCCTGGAGATAGTGCAGGACTGCTTCGCGGCTGATGGCCGGCCTGTACTCGTACACCCGGTTCAGCTTGTTGAGTTGGTTGCGTTCCACTTCCATGGTGCCAAGTGGCGTACTCACTGTGAGGACGTCCTGCGGTGAGACCAGGCGCCGACGTACGAGGCCGCGCTCGGCCATCTCCTCCAGCACGCGATCAAGCCATTCTGCTGAGGGAACAAGGGCGGGGTCGAGCTGCCGATAAAGCTGGGGTCCACTGGCGCTGCCGGCTCGCCAGAGCTCCTTCAGCACGCAGAGCTCCTGCAGGCTGGGCTCGCGGGTGATGCGCGGGGGTGGCGCGGCGCGCTTGGCGGTCAGCTTTTGTAGCAGCGACCCCACATCGGTCAGCCTCCCGTGACCGGTACCCCTCTTGTAAATCTCATCCCCAACGCGATCCCCGGAGGGTGGCGCATGGGGGTCGCCGAAAGGCGGGCCATAGCGCGCTAAGCGTTGCATGAGCAGCTCCGCAGGAGTGGGAAGCAAAAGCGAGTCAGGCAGGGGCTGATGGAACAGCGCCCATCGGCGGGCCGCTTGCGCGCGGAGGGAGTCAGTTGCCCCGCGGAGCACGTCGGCTGCCGTTAGCGGCGCGGGTAGGACAGTTCGTACCGTGTCTGCCTGCTGGGGGAGAACATGATCAGGCCCTACTGTCACTAGGGGAGGTGCCTGGATGGCCTGGCTACGCACGCGCCGGGGAATGGGGCGGGCTTGCTCGGCTGGCGGTGGCATAAGGCTCAGCTCCAGCCCGGTCACCCTCCATGGCAGCGGCATGCGGATCGCCACCAGGATGAGCGCCGCCGCCACGTGGAGAGCGAGCGCGATGAGGAGTGGCTTTACCAGGGGTCTCATGACAGGTGGCCTTCACGGGTCTGCACTGTCCGTTGAACGTATCGCCAGGGCGATGGTTCCAGGCTTTGCTGGTCAGGGAATGAGTGCAGGGGGGATACGGTCCCTGTTCTGTGTTCCCCCGGCAGATTTTTCCACTTGACTTTTAGCACATTTTGTTTTAAGTTGCTGGCACTTCGCGACGTGGGCGCGGAGCGTGCGCCGCGGGGAGGGAGGCGTGCCGGTGGAGCGGACTGAAGCGAGGAGAAAGCAACAGAGGAGGGAACGCATGGCGGAAGCAAAGCAGCAGGGCGGGAAGCGGGAGTACAAACCTTTCGTGCCGCCCCACATGGAACTCAAAGAGTTCACCCTCAGGGCGCTTGTCCCTGGCCTGGTCATGGCGGTAGTACTTGGGGCGGCCAACGCCTACCTGGGGCTCAAGGCGGGCATGACCATCGCTGCCACCTACCCGGCAGCAGTGCTCAGCATGGCCATCTTGCGCTTTTTCAAGGACAGCAACATTCTGGAAGAAAACCTGTCCAGAACGGTGGGGTCTATCGGAGAGTCGGTGGCTGCCGGGGCAATCTTTACGTTGCCTGCATTTCTGATCGCCGGCGTCTGGACACCGGAGTTTTTCGGCAGCACTGCAGGCTACTTGCGTTCCAGCGTCATCATGCTGGTGGGCGGCGCCGCGGGCATCCTCTTCGTGACTCTTCTGCGCCGGATGATGGTGGACGACCCAGAGCTGCCCTTTCCGGAGTCGGTGGCAGCCGGGGAAATCCACAAGGCGGGACGCGGGGGAGCCTCTGGCGCCCAGTACCTCTTCTACGCCATGGGCATCGGCGGGCTGGTTGAGGCTCTCAAGACCGTCAATATTTTCGCCGGCAAGTGGGAACACTTTGTGCAAGTGGCAAGGAAGATTATTCCCGGCACGGCTACAAAGGGTTTTGCCGGAGTGGAGACCAGTGGCGGCTTCCTGCTGAAGACGCCTGCGTTGAGTCCGGCGTTCCTGGGTGTGGGGTACATCATCGGGCCGCGTTTGGCGGCACTCAACTTCGCCGGAGGAGCGCTCTCCTGGGGATTGTTCGTGCCCCTTTTGGTGCTGCTCTTGGCACCTCAGTATGCGCCTTTGGTTGAAGAGGGGAGCATGACCTGGACCGAGGTAGCCGAGAACATGTTTGCCAACGCGGTCAGGCCAATTGCCATTGGCGGCATGCTGATGAGTGCAGCGTACACCCTTTTCCGCATGCGTAAGAGTCTGGCCGGAGGCATCAAGCGGTCGGTAGAGGACGTGCGCAAGGCCGCAGGAGCACAGCAGGCTACTCTGCGCACTGACCGCGACATCAATGTCAAAGTGGTCTTCGCTGGCCTGGCCGCAGTAGGGGTGGTGACATTCTTCGTCTATTGGTGGTTCATGGACATGGCACCCCAAGCCCTCGCGCCGGCCTTAGTAGCAGCCTTGGTGATGATGGTGGCAGGGTTTT
>JAPDPR010000038.1 GCA_034506335.1 candidate division KSB1 bacterium | reverse complement strand
GGCTTTGACAGGAGGAAGCACCTACAAGCCCTCTAAAGCCACGTGGGGTCCGCTCGTTGGGCCTGCCAGCAGATGACAAATCCTCCGTCGCCCAGGCCGGCGACCCCTGGCCAGCTTCCGCCGGACACGATTAACTCCGGGTCATGCGCTGCGCTCTGCCCTCTCAGTTCCTCCACAGCGAGGAGGGAGCATCCGAGCACTGCTGCCAGCAGCGCGCTCCAGATGGGTTTGTGCTGCATGTGCGCGCTCCAAAATGGAATTTTACCGCGTCAACACCAGCTTCTTGGTTGCGACGGCCGACCCAGCGAAGAGGCGACAGAGGTACACTCCGCCAGGCATTTCACGCCCTTGCTCGTCGCGCCCGTCCCACGGCACCGTATGCGCTCCGGCCGCCTTGGGCTCATTCACCAGCGTGCGCACCTTCTGGCCGACGGTGTTGTAGATTTCCAGAACCACCGGCCCTGGCCTGGGCAACCGGTCTAAAAACTGCCAGCGGTCGCCGCCAAACGTCGCGGCATGAAGCACACCTTCCTTGCAGAATACAAGGAGCACCCTCACCCCCCAGCGCTCAGACACCCACATGGGGGGAGATGCCAAAGCTGGCTCCCGTTCGTTGGCCTCATCGTTGGTGACGAAGTCTGGAGAAGACCACCCTGCCGAGCCAAACGTAGAGTACATCAGGTCCCAGTTACCCCGTCGGTTGCTCTCCCACACCACCAAGGCCGAATCGCCCACAAGCTCCACCGCCGGGTTCTGGTCGGCCCCAGGGTCGGAGGTAAGGCGAACGGGCTCTGACCACACTGAGTCCTGGCTGCGCAGGCGTCGCAGGAAGACCTCTGTGTTTCCCGGCTCCACCTCGGTGTCGTAGACAAGCCACAGGACTTTTGCGCCTCCTCGACCGAAGTAGGGGTGGCGGTCATCACGTGGCGATTGGGCGAGGGGCCGGCCCCCCCACGCCCCAGGGGCCTGCCCATTTCCCCGGGCGAAAGGCAGTGCAGCCACTGCCACCAGAACAATCACTTTCTCCCGCACAGTCCTAATCGTCCCCTGCTTAGCCCCCACCCCCATTGCCTCAGGCATCCGCATCACCACAAAAGGGTGAGCTTCTGGACACGGAGGCCGTGGGGTGTGCGCAGCCGACACAAGTACAGGCCACCGGGCAGAGGACGCCCGCTGTCATCCAGTCCATTCCACCGCACCTGGTGCCTCCCTGCGGGCCGCAATTCATCCACCAGCGTGCGCACCTTCTGGCCCAGCACGTTGTAGATCTCTAAACGAACAAAGGCGGGAGCCGGAAGCACGAAATCGATGGCGGTGCTCGCGTTGGTAGGATTGGGATGGCCTGGCTGGAGCGCAAGCGGCGACGGCACGCCGAAGGTCGCCTCTTCGCCAACTCGCGAGCCTGAGTAGACTTTTTCCATGCGCCGGTACAAGATGCGATACGGCGGCTGGCTGCCATCCGTCCACACGACGTCCAAGGAATCGGCCCGAAAATGCTTGTAGCACAGGCTCGGATACCGGCTTGGCACCCCGTCGAGGTCGCTGACCGCAATCGGGTCAGAAGAAATGGGCACTGCATCGCGGGTTTGCATGTAGTAGACCTCGTCGTCCTTCACCCAGACCAGGGCGCTGTACTTCCAGTAGACGTCGTCGACGCAGACCATGGGGTCCGGGCTGGCGCTCACGTCCTTGTCGAAGCGCGCCCCAGGATTGGCAAGGTCGGAAAAGAGCAGGCTGTGAAAGCCGCCGCAGTCGTGGTTCCAGACCACATGCACGACCTCGCCTGCGCCCACCGAGACCGCCGGATGGTGGGCAGTGGACGGACAGATCCCTGCCGTGACGTCCAGCGGTGGTTCGTGTAGTGGTGGAGTCCACGCGTTTGCAATCTCGTCCACCCTGCGGTAGGCGATAGAGCGCCCTTTGAACCCCGCCGAATCGCCCCACACCACGTGCACGCACCCCGGCTCGAAGGCAAGATTATATGCCAAAGATGGGAAGCAGGCATGTTCCCCAGGGAGACTGATCACGATCCAGCCGGGCGGCGCAGCGCCCAGTGAGTCGAGGGACAAAGAGGCGAAGAAGATGCATTGCCGCATCCCGGTCGGATCGGGGACTTGCTGCTGCCAGGCGACGTGCACCGACCGGAGGCCAGCCTCCACGACTGGGAAGCAGGCGCGCCACACCCCTGAAAAGGGAATTGGGTTGAGCGTACCGGGTAGCACCTGCCAGCTCTCCCCGTAGTCAGTGCTGAAAGCAAGCAGGATCTCCGCGCTGTCAGGGCTCTGCCAGACAAGAAATAGGCGATCTTCCCGGTCAATCGCTAAGGACGGGAAGCGCCCTTCGGCTATGGTATCCGGACTTGACCAGGACCTCCCGTCGGCGCTGCGAACGAGGCAGACGATTGGTTCGTTCCCACGCAGGTCCTGGTA
Source organism: candidate division KSB1 bacterium (assembly GCA_034506335.1). NCBI lineage: Bacteria > Pseudomonadati > Candidatus Zhuqueibacterota bacterium. The sequence continues at coordinate 35,876 of JAPDPR010000038.1, read as the reverse complement.
GGCAATGTAGCGGTGGTCCCGGCTATCCCGCACCATTCGCCTGCCGGTGTTGTAGGCGGTGGCCAGGGGCGAGCCGGATGTCGCCACCAAGACTGGCCATTCGGCGTTCTGCCCAGCTGAGGGAGGGCTTGCCGCCTCATCGGTGTTTGCCAGGACTGCCAAGGTCAGCACAAGCGAAAGGACGCCTCGCATGAGCACCTCCCTACCAGTCTCCACATCGTTTGGCCTACGGCCGCACTGCTACCCCGACTTCTTTGGGCTGGTATGGCTTCCCCGTGACCGCCTCGTACAGCCGACAGGTGCCGTCGGCAAGTGTTGCCTGCACATAGTCCCTGCCCGCACTCACAAACTCGATGGATGAGGGGTATTGTCTTTCCCACAGCACGGTGCCCGTTTGCCGGTCAACGACCCGAAGGCCCATTTCCGTGCGCAGGATGACGAGCCGGGGGTCAAGATGGCAGGGGTTTTCTTCCGGACGGAAGGGAAGGCGCCAGACCATTTTCGCGTTCTCGTCAAAGCCAAAGGCGCTTGAAGAAGAGAAAACGACCGCAATCAGCTTCTGGAGCCCCTCAGCTGAGCACATGGCCCCTGGGCGCGGCTGTCGCCAGGGCAGTTCGTTGGGCCGGCTCCAGCTCGCGAGTACCTGCCCTGTCTCTGGATGCAGTCGGACGTGCACCATTTCGGTGGCGGTTTCCACCGTGCAGGCCACCAAGGTGCAATCTGGTGGGATGCTGTCGCCGCCTACTCCCACGAGCAGGCCCTCAGCAGACCAGCGCCACAGCTCTTTTCCAGTCTTGGGTTCCAGGGCTACGAGAATTGGCGGGTCAATGCTGTGGGCAAGCCACATGGAGTCACTGAACTTCCATGCTCGGAAGCCTCCCAATGAGGACTTCCACAGCACCCTCCCATTCTCGTCAAAGCCAAACACCAGCTTGTCGGTAGAGCCGACGTACACTGCTCCTTGCGGGTGCCTGGCGCAGGCCAGGCCGAGCAACAAGGCGCACAACAACACTCTTCGCGCGTTCATAGGGCACACCTCCTCGCGCAATCTTACCGCCTGGTTGCCTCGACAGCAGTCACACAGCTCCAGTCTGCTCCGCCTTTCCCTGCGATGTACGCGCGGGCTCTAGGCCATCATTCCTTTGCAGGGGGGTACCCCCTGCGGCCACAGATCCTTTACGCCGACAGCTTCCGTGAGTTCATGAGTCTTTTTTTCTTACATACCGCTCCGCCTATTTGCGACCATTAGCCGCTCCCCCTCCGGTTAGGCTCAACGGGCGCCGCTCCTAGCGGAGGTAGAAAACCTTGATCGTGCTCTCGAACCGCTGGCTTTTCAGCCTGCAGAAGTAGAGTCCTGGGGAAAGCGGCAACCCTCCCTGGCCACGACCGTCCCACGGCACCTGGTGTCTCCCAGCGGGCCGCCATTCATCCACCAGCGTGCGCACTTTTTGGCCGAGGATATTGTAGACGTCAAGCTTCACCAAGCCCGCTGCGCCGAGTTCGAAAGACACATTAGTCCACGAACCAAAGGGGTTGGGTTGCGCATTGTGGAGCCGGAAGCCGGAGGGCGTCGGAGATGCAGGCCCAGGCACGTGGGTCTTCAGATCCAGCAACTTCGCCAGGCGCAGCGGATCAACACGCCCTTGCCCGTGCACATTGCCGTCATAGGTGAACGCCCCATGCTCCAACACGTGCATGCCGATGTAGGGCACGTCCAAGGAGTCGTTCTGGACTGGATTCACCAGCCGGACAAAACCCATGTTTACCCAGACGCCGCAGATGGCACATTGCTCCACGCCGCGCTGCATGAAATGGCGCAGGTACGGGCCATCGGGTCGGGGCTCCGCGGGGAGAGTTTGCACAAGCTGGTGCACTTGCCAGGCCAGGTCCGCCCCATCTGGCACCCCATTACCATCGCTGTCGAGCACCTCAGGATCGGTACCGAGGTGGCCTTCCTCATCGTCGCGCAAAGCGTCCCCGTCACGGTCCCCGTCGATGGGCAGCTGGTGGTAGCCGCCGGAAGAGTGCAGCACGCAATCGATAGTGCGTGGTTCTTCCGCGCCGCGGCCGTGCACGTCACCCTCGTAGGCAAAGCTGCCGTGCTGCAAGTAGTGCAGTGCAATGTAGGGCATCTCCACCACGAAGCGCTCCATGGGGTTGACGATTTCCACGTAGCCCATGTTCACCAGCTCGCCGCATACGGCGCAGGTCTCCAGTCCTTTGGCTTGATGTTCCACGCGGTAGACCCGATCGGACGGCGGGGCGCAGCTGCAGACGCTTGGCAGCGCATTGATCTCCGCCGCCCAATCCAGGCTTACCTCGAGGCCGTCCACTACGCCGTTGCTGTCGCTGTCTGCCACCCCCGGAGAAAAGCCAAGTCGCGCTTCGCTGGCGTCAGGGAGGCCGTCGTCGTCGCTGTCGCCGTTCAGGTCTAACTGCAGCAGGTGCACGTTGTCGGCAAGGCCAAGGATGCGGAGGAGCCGCAGGAGGTGCACGCGGCCCTGGTGCAGCTCCCCAGCAAAAGAGATACTTCCATGCTCCAGGTAGTGAAGGGCAATGTACGGCAAGGTTGTCGACTCCTTGAGCGCATCGTTGGTGACCACGACAAAGCCCATGTTCACGTCGGCGCCGCAGATGCTGCACTTTTCCAGGCCCCACTGGGGGAAGTGCTCGATGTAGGTGGCACCGGGCGTCGGCGAAGCCGGAAGTCGATTGATGGCGACCATCACTTCCGCCGCCAGCGCATGAGCCGTGGTATCGGAGGAAAGGCCAAGCAGTCCCTCTTCCACACGGTCGAGGAGGTAGTTGCGATTAAGGTCCAGCCCTGGCGCAAGGGGGAGCCAGTGAGGGTCCTGGCCGAAAGCTTTGTCCAGAGCAGCACCCGCAAGGGTGGCCACCATTGCCGCCGCGGCAGCACATTGCGGCAGTCTTCTCCCTCTACCCACGGGGGACCTCTGAGAGCCAAACTTTCGCTGACATTCCTCGAACACAGCCCGATAATGGGGCACCAACAACGGAGTCACCGCACAGTCGGGGCAGGCCCAATGGAAGAAGAGACGCTGGTCTTCTTCCGGCAGACCATTGGGCTGATAGCCATGGCGCAGGAACGATTCCACGCAACAGGGTGGGTAGCCGAAGAGGAAGCCCTCCACGCGCCGTTCTGCGGCCGACTTGGTGATGGGGCGGTGATCAAACTGCTTTACGTAGAGCTCGATGGGCAACTCCGTGCGGGAGAAGAGCAATTCGGTGGTACGGTCGCCGTTTTGAAGGAGCCGCTGCGCGGTGGCAGTCCGCAGGCGCAACCGGCGAAGCAAGCGATGGCCCTCTGGTCCTACCGGTTTCTCCCAGCGACTCAGGGGCTTTAACCCAACTTCGGTGAGGTGGGCCAGATAGACAAAATCGAACTCGAGTGTGCTCCTCATGGGCTTGCTCTCCCTTCTGCGCGATTCAACGAGTCAAAACCAGCTTTTGGTGGGCGACCTGCGACCCTGCTCGCACTCGAGCAAGGTAGACGCCTGCAGGGACCTGTTGGCCGTTTTCATCCATTCCATCCCATTGCAGCTGATGTTCCCCGGCGCTCTGGGCACCCCAGGCCTGGAGGCGAATCAATCTCCCCCGTGGGTCATAGATGCTGAACTCTACCGCCTGCGCCGCAGGCAGCCAATACGTAAGCGTTACCTTGCCACTCGCCGGATTGGGATAGCCGGGAAGCAAGGCGAAGGCGCGGGCATTCGCCGGGGGGTGTGGTTGCACGCTTTGCGTCGAACGCACCACTAGCCGTGTTCGATACCGCACGGTGTCTATGACCCCTCCCCAGTCCCGCAGCGCTCCTTGGACAGCAACCCAGAGCACGCCCTCTGGGAAATCCGTGGTTTCTACCGTGGCACGGTAGCCATAGCCGCTTTCCATGGCGGCCAGCCTTTGCAGCAGCGAGCCATCTGGAGCCGTCACAGTGATGAGCGGCATGGCCAAAAGGGGATAGCCCATGACCGTGGGGACAATCGACACGTCCACCGGCTCCCCTGCTCGCACCGTGTCCGGAGACACTGTAGCCACCAGGCCGAAGAGGTTCCTCTGCCGGGTGTAGTAAGGGGATGGCGTGGAGTTTACCCAGCCCACCTCGGCCAAGAAGGAGGCAGCCCACTCCGGATGGGCTGGCTGCTCACCCTTTTGCAATATCGTTCGCCACTGCTCATCCGTGAGCCGTTCCGGCGAGATGAATTCGTAGTAGGCGAATCCCGCCCCTTTGGCGATCTTCAGCTCTCCCTCCACCGGGCAAATCGCGTAAATGGCGTACGGGTAACCCACCCCCACTTCCAGGACATTGCCGCTGTTGTGATCCGTGTGTACGTCGGCAATCACCGGCATTTCGTCCGCTTCGCCCGGGGCTGTACCCTCTCCGCCCCAGGGCGAAAACTTCACAATAGCCTCGATGGTGCGGCCAATGTCGCAGATGGTAGAATACTCCTGGCCTGTCGGGGAAATGTTCGCGAGCTCTTTTTCCGCGATGGTCTTGAGCTGGAGCAGCAGCTCCTCCAACTTTTCCAGCGACCAGCGGAAGTTTTCGAAAAGCAACCCGCGGTCATCCAGGCCGGCTTTGAGGTAACGCGCCAGAGAGGCCAAGCGGGCATAGAGCCAGGGGTTGGGCTCCACATACCCTTGCTGCAAAATGGAAGGGGGACTGGCACCGGTTTCGGTGCCGCTCTGCTTGGCGTAGAGGATAGTGTCATGGCGCAATTCCGCCCACGAAGCCAAGGCCGCGAAGAGCTCTTTGTCGACCCAGGCAACTGACTGCATAAAGGCCGGGAACCCTTCGCCCTTGGGAAAGAGAAGCGGCATCAGGCAGTAGAGCCAGTTCCAGTACACGTTCTGCGCCCAAGTGGCGTCTGGGTAGGCGGCAAATTCCGCGCGCAGCTCGTTGAGGCGCTTCTCGTAGTGGCAATAGATCTGCCTATCCCATTCAAGCAGCTCATAAGCCCGCTCTGAGCCCAGCACCGCCATCACATCCAAGCCGCGCGGCCAGATGCGGTCCGGGAGCTTGCTGAACACCAGTTCGTCCATCACCCAAGAATCAGGGATGAAGCGTTGCCCCATCAGGCGGAACCCGTTCGGAATCACATCGCCGCTAACGATCTTCGGGGCAGGAAGCTTTTGCGCTGCCCGCATGAAAGGCCCAAGTCTGGAGGTGTCAGCCAGCGCGTCGACGCTCAGGCCCGGGTACTGCGAGCCGTATACGGCGATCGCAAGCGAGTCGTACTGGTAGAAGTTGATGTCATCGCTCTTGCCCACGAAAAAGACCGTGGGCAGGTAGATGCCCTCCCACACCTGCTTGGCCTCCCTGGCACCAACCGGCAGACTCTGGAGCGAACGCGTCAGGAGGAGGGCGCCCAGCGTCTTGTCCGGTTCCCCATAAGAAAAGGTCATTCTGCCCAGCCACATCATGGCGCGGAAGTAGTGCTTCAACGAATCACTCTTCGTGTAATGGCCCCGGGGCTTGTATTGGGTATAGTCCTCGAGGTAGTGCGGCCCAAACAGCGGGGTCGGGTACTGCGTCGTACCGGGTGGGTGGTAGATGAGCTCCAACTCCTGATCGTAGACCCGAGCCTCGGGCGGGAGGACATTACCGTCTTTGTCAAAGGTCGTATCCAGCAGGGCCTTGGCCACGATCAGGTAGTTCAGATTGAGCACGGCTGCCTGCTGGCCCAGAGGTGTTGCAGAATCCTGGTAGTCGCGCGTGGCTTGACCAAGGAGCGCGCTGAGGAGGTTGTTCAGGTCGGCGAAGAATCGCCTCTCCTCACAGGTCTTCAGAATGTAGTCGAAGCAGAGGTGGAAGGTGTGGAGCATGGCGTCGGTGGTCACCAGGATGGGAATCTCCTGCTCCCGGCATTCGTTGTAGAGGTCATAGATTTCCGTGTAACCGGTGGCCGGGCCTCCTCCGCAGCGCGGAGTGACCACGAATTGGTTTTGCCGCAGCAGGAAGAGCTCCTCCGGTGAGAAGGTAAACTGGGCAGAGTTGACCACGTTGCTGAGATCTGGCGCGACTCCGTACGGGGGGATTGACGGCGTTGCGGTTACCAGATAAGGTTCATATAGGCCAAACTCTGTGTGCACCGGCGCGGTGATGTCAGCGAGCATCTGGGCGTAACCGCCTGCGACCACGGCCAGCATGCCGCACGCGGTGCATGCCACAGCATTGATTACTCTGCTCTTCATGACGATGCCTCTCCCCATCTCTCTTGCCGGAATACAGGCCCCCGTCCTATGGGTGCACCAGAAAGCTGGGCTGGCTTCCGTGGCTGCTGGGGCTCCGAAGGAACTCCACATCCTGCGTGCGCACGGTGGTCGGCCTTTTGCAGACCGGTCTCCAAAGTGACGTTTTCGCCTACGCCTTGGCTCCCATCGAGCATTCGCCTGACCAACAAGCAGGCGGTACGCGGTGCGTCATAACCGACACACAAAAGCTGGGGCAAGGTTGATTTTGTGTGACCGGAAACGTGCCTCCATCGTGGCTAGTCAAGACTCTGGGGTCAGTGCGTACTCGCGGAGCACAAAGGAGCTTCGCGTCCACTGCGCGTTGTGGGAGTCCCGGCGTTTTCGCACTGGCCGAGGCGCCCAGGGGCAATGGGCGAACCGGAAGATCATCGTCGGTGCGGGTCGTGTGTAGAGTTTCGGGCGGACGTGTCCCCGGCGCCTTCGTCGCTTAAACCAGCCAACATTCAATGTACGCACAAACGGTCACTTTGTCAAGAGTAAACGTGCAACCTCCCCGCAGAAATGTCCGGGCGCCACTGGCTCTGATGTCAAATCGCGCCGCATTTTTTGCCCGATGAAGGCCTCGGAGTCACGCCACCTGAACCATGACACGGCCCCAAGGCGGTGCACACCCGTTGCACCGGCATGAGAGCCCGCCGGACACGGAAGGCTTCCTGCTGCGCGAACGGCTTGGAGTGTCTGCGCGCTGACCTTAAGCCTCAGGCGAGCTTGACCACCTTGCCAATGAAGAGGACTGTGCCAGAGTGCCGGTCGCGGATTGCAAAGAGAAATGGCCGGTCCACGCGCATGACAAAGAGACTTGGGTCAACGCTGGTCACACCGATCACCACCGCAGTCGCCGCCGCTGCTTCGGTGCCCTTCTCGTCTACCTCCACAAAGCTCTTGTGCTTCACCTCGCTGATGTAGAGATTTCCTTGTGGGTTGATGCGGGTGAAATTGGCCGTGTCAGTGAACGCCTCTGCCAACCCCAGCGCCGAGAGAGCCGGTTTGAGGCCGGCCTCATATTCCAGCTTAAACTTGGGTAGCTGCAGGAGCCCTTTGCGGGTGGCAAAAAGCCCTATCCAGCGACTCCACTTCTCCGCATCCAGGCCCACTACCAGTGCATCGAGCGAGACTCCGCTCTTAGGCAGGAGCACCACCATGCTGAACATGCGGTTACCGTAAGGCAGATCGACGGCCTGCACGTCTTCGTTCTCGAAATATGAGAACTCGCCCTCCTGGGCCATCATGCGGCATGGCATCTGCGAGCCATCGGAGGCCGTGAAGAGATCGTCCTGGGTCCGGTTCGGATCAAACTTGCGCGTCCACGTCCCCTTGAAGTAGATGGCGTTGATGAGGTAGAGCATGGTGAGGGGATCGATACGATCGACGATCGAGGCGATGCGGCCATGAGTCTTGTCTTTGACCCAGGCATTAATCGTCGCCGGAGCTCCCGGCAGATCGAAGTTCAGCGCTTGCACCTGGGCGCCGAAGTAGGTGCTGTTCAGCCGAACGAACTCGGGCTCCACATAGAAGCCTAACCGGTACCAGACGGAATTGGCAATCTCCATTGTCACCGAAGGGTCCAGCTGGGTGAGAAGCTCGATGAGGCTCCGGAAAGAGCTATTAATCTCCTCGGTGGAAAGTTCCCCCAGCTGGAGGGTCTGGCGGAAGGCCTGCTCGGTGGTGCCTGCGGCGCCGTTGAACGCCATGCCCAAGGCCATGGCCACGCTGAGCGGTGAGAAGAAAACGTTTCTGCCCTCCTCTTGGCGTGCGAGTTCAGCGAAGAGCTTGAGGCCGAATTGATTGCCGGTATCGCTGAGTCTCTTTTCCAGAGGCGTCAGCTCGCGCACCTGGTGGGGACTCGGTTCCACGGAAAAGTCCCGCGTGCACTGCATGGCCAGGATCGCGGCCGTCCACAGTACCACGAGTGGTTGCTTTGGCATAATAGTGCCTCCCTATTGCGGCCTACAAGCGTGAAATCCAACCACCACTTTGCTTGGCGGAATCTCCTGCCCGCGCAACCAGAGACAGTGGGGCCACTCAGCAGGAGGTGCCGATCGAGCCGAAGATTCTCCCACCCCCGCGGCCACGGAGGTTGGCGGTCCTTCGCTCCCCTCCTCTCCGTTGCTGTGAACGGGAGAGCGGAACCCGCCATCCTCAAGACGTAAATGGTAGTCGAAGTGCGCAACTGCCCACCGCTTCATGGAACGGTTGACGCCAGCAGGGAGTTCCCCAGGCTGGTGGGGTTGATAAGTGCACATCGCCAGTAGCTGGACACGTGCGTGGCGCAGGGGCTCACCGGAGGTCCTCTCCTCATTGGCTCGCTCGGAGGGACCCGTGCGTCAAAGCGGATGCTTCACTCGCACAACTTCGCTGTTCCATGGGGGTCAAGCACATTTTGAAGGTGCGAGTGGGCAGGTGGGATGCGCGCACCACCGTACCGGCGCTGTGTGCCAGTGCATGGGAGCTCCCCGCGGCAAGACCTGTCTCGAGCGGCGTGAACGCTGCACCAGGAAAGACGAGCAACCGAGGCGGCTGAGCGCCGCCCGCCAGGAGTGAACGTGTCTTAACCGGCTTCCGCTATTCTCCTGTGTTGATACGAGCTGTAGCTGCATCAGCAGCAGCCGAACACCGAGCGCAGCCGTTGCGGGGAGGCGCATGTGGACCTCCTCTTTCGCCAGGGGTCATCTTGATAACCTTCGTACCGTAAGCGCTTCCCGAACGCCTGCGCGGACGCTCTCGAGCTCTCCTTTCTTTTCCACGAGTTCTCAGGGCACTCTGCGATTGCCACCATCGGGTTCTTGCCTGCACCAGCTGGACGGGAACGCGTGGTACGGGAAGAAAAGGGCTTTGCCGCCGCGGTCTCTCCTTATGGCCCGATTGGAATGACTTTGATGAACGAGGCGCTTGCACCTCCTACCTCCTCGAAGGCGCGGCGATAAGCTTCCTCGTTCATGCGGATTTTGGCACGTTGTCGCAATTGGGCAACGAAGACAGCTACCAGGCTATCGGCCTTGGCGCGCAGGGCGTCTTCGCGCATCAGGTCCACACCCTGCGCCCCCAGCTCCTCAAGGGATTGGCTCAGGTTATAGCGCTCCCGGCGCTTCGCGTAGTAGGTATGCAGCTCTTGCTCGCTGAGGGTCAGGGAGTCGGTCAAGAGGCTGCGCATCCGGGCGGCCAGCAGGATGCGGCGCCAACGTTTGACTTCGGCTCGCACGGCCGGATGCTTGGCCAGGCCCTCCCTGTCCGCTTGCTCGGCAAGGAATTCGTCGCGGATCAAGTCCTGGAGCTCCTGGCGGAAAAGGGCTGGACGGTGCATGTGCGGCCGGCGATCCAAAGGCATCGAGGAAACCAGCCTCAGGAAATCGCCCAAGGTCCACTGCCGGCCATCGATGGAGACGAAGGGCTCGCCGAGGCGCTGCTGCAATGAGCTGGCCAATTGGCCCAATTCCTCATCGCGCAGAGCAGGAAGCTTACCCGGTAGTTGCGCCACGCTATCACGGAGTGCGGCACGCGTGCTGTTGACAAGGAAGGCGAAGAGTTCCCCACGCACGCGTACCTCCATCCCCTTTAGCAGCCCGGCCGCATACTCCCGTGCGAGGCGGTCTTCCTTCCGCGCGCGGATGATCCGCTCCAGCCTGCGCTTCTCTGCTTGAAAGTCCTCCTCAGTCAGGATGGCCTCGCGGCTCACATCGTCGAGTCTTATGAGGTGGAACTCGCCTTTGACCTTGAGGGGCAGCGAGAGTTCGCCCACGTGGAGTGCGTAGGCGGCTTCCTCCAACTCGGGGTCTGCCTCACCCCAGCGCAAAAGGATCGGCCAGCCCTTCTGTGGGCCAACGGCAGCCGCCACCGCCTCGAAAGCCTCCCCGGCTTCCAAGCGAGCGCGCAGCCGCCACGCCTCTTCTTCGCTTGCCACCACCAGGTGCCGAATGCGGAGGGTGGTGTGGCGCCGCACAAAGGCCTGGCGGAGCTCCGCCTCGCTGACCTGGACCTGGTTAGCTACTTTCTGACGATACAGTTCTTCCCGCATCGCCTGCCGCTCATGCCAGCGCAGACGCTGCACGATGCGTTCGTCCCGATGAAGCTTGCGCCTCTGGGCCTCGCGCGCGAGGAGGAACTCTGCCACTAACTTGTCGTATTGCTCCCGTACCGCTTGGCTTCCCTTACTTGCAGGGTGAAACTGCGGTCGGAAAAGGAACTCCCGTGCGAACTCGCGCACGGTGATCTCTTCGCCGTCGATCTCGGCAATGGTAGAGTCCGACAATGGGCGCCTGTCGCATCCGGCGACGAGCGCCACAACGGCCAGCGCGCCATACAGAAAAATCCTGGCGTGCATGAGCAGCTGTCTTCGCGTTCCTGCGTTGTGGCCCACGCCGACTGCTTTCTCCGAACTTCGCCAGCCGACTCTGCAACTTGCCGCGATATGTGACCCGGACCCTTCACCCCTGTTCTGTTGTCTGGCCCGAACCTGCACCTTGTAAGGCATGGGAAAGGGAGCGGGAGAGATGCATTGCTCCCGGAATACCATGTGTTTTCTACCCTGCCTATTCATTTAGAGCTCTGGAAAAAAAAGGGATGGTCCGCGCCCACACCTGAGTGGCTATGACAGAGGCGTATAGAGGCTCGAAGGGAAAAGGACGACCAGGCAAGGCTACCACTTCCTGCGCACTGCCGAGAACGCCCCTCGCTCTGGAACCTGGGGTATGTGCCTTCCGCCCAGGTTCTCCTGGTTGCCGAGGCCCAAGCAGCTGTCCGTTCCTCGGCGTGGAGCGGACGGACCCGGCAGCGTCCTTACATCCCCAGGCCCACACCTTCCTGCCCTTCGGAGCGTCTTCGTTTTACCAATACCAAGTGATTGCCTTCCGCCACATCGTTCCTGTATTCGACGACATCCATCACTGTTCTGATCAGGTGTAGCCCAAGCCGTGGGGAGGACACACCATCTTCCGCGGCTGTCTGCACTTTATCCAGGTCGGCCTTCTTCCCATAGTCCCGCAGGTGCACTTCCAGCCGGTCGGGGCACATGTGACAGCGCATTTCAATAGGGCGGCCCGTTTCGCCCTCATAGGCGTGCTTGATGATGTTGGAACACGCTTCGTCCACCGCCAAGACGACACTGTTTTTCTCCACATTGGCAAAGCCCATAATGGCGCACAGGTGCCCAACGGTTGCACGGGCTATCTTCAGCATCCGCGCGTCGCTGGGAAAGGTCAACGCCACCTCGCCTTCAGACCGACTTGCTCTGTCCATGTCGTTCATAGTGGTTAAGCCCTGCCCGAACCCTCTCTGGACTGCACAGCATGTTTGCCGAGTTCAATGTGCCTCCAGCCAGTTGCGCCCTACGCCAATATCCACCTTGATGGGGACGTTCATAGTGATCGCGTGCTCCATTTCATGGCGCACCAGCTCGCGGACCTGCTCCACTTCATCCTTGGGCACCTCGAAGACCAGCTCATCGTGGACCTGCAGGATCATCTTCGTCTTGAGCCCGGCCGCGCGCAGGGCACGGCTGATGTTGATCATCGCCACCTTGATAAGGTCGGCGGCCGAGCCCTGAATGGGCATGTTGATGGCCGTCCGCTCGGCAAATTCGCGCATGCGACGGTTGTCGCTGTTGATCTCCGGCAGGTAGCGCCGCCGGTTGAGCAGGGTCGTCACATATCCTTGGCGATGCGCCTGTTCCAAGGTCTTCATGATGTACTGGTGCACACCCGGATAGGTGGCAAAGTAGGCGGCAATGAAGGCCTCCGCCTCCTCAATGGGGATCTCCAGACGGCTGGAAAGTCCGTAGGCCCCCATGCCGTACATGATGCCAAAGTTGACCTCCTTGGCCCGGCGGCGATGCTCGGGGGTGACTTCCTCCGGAGCCAATTTGAAGACAAGGGCGGCCGTGCGCCGGTGCACGTCCTCGCCGTCCAGAAACGCTTGGGTCAGACGCTCATCGCCGGACAGGTGCGCCATGATGCGCAACTCGATCTGCGAATAGTCGGCATCCAGGATCACGTGTTCGTCATCGGGAGGAATGAAGGCTTTGCGAATCTGGCTACCCACCTCGGTACGGATGGGGATGTTCTGCAAGTTCGGGTCTGAAGAGGAAAGACGCCCTGTCGCCGTTACCGTCTGGTTGAAGGACGTGTGCACGCGCCCGGTGCGTGGGTTGACCAGTTTGGGCAGCGCATCGACATATGTGGACTTGAGCTTGGCGAGTTGGCGGTACTCCAGAATGGTGCGCGGAAGCGGGTGCTCCTTGGCCAGTTCCTCCAGAACGGCCACGTCGGTGGAGTAGCCGGTTTTGGTGCGTCGCACCTTGCGCAGCTTTAGCTTGTCAAAAAGGATGCGACCCAACTGTTGCGTGGAGTTGATGTTGAACTCCTCGCCGGCCTGGTCGTAGATGCGCGCCATGAGCTCTTCCATCTGCTCGTTCAAGTCGCGCGACATCTGCTCCAGGAATGGCACGTCCAGACAGACGCCGTCCAGTTCCATCTGCATCAGGACAGGCACCAGCGGCATCTCCACCTGCTCGAAGAGCTCCCATAGGGCAGCCTGCCGCAGCTGTGGGGCCAGTTTCTCCTGCAGGCGCCAGGCAAAGTCGGCGTCCTCGCAGGCATATTCGGCAATCTGGGCAAGAGGAACCTCCGCCATGGAGCGCTGTTTCTTGCCACTGCCGATCAGGTCGCTAATAGGAATCTTCTTGTGGCCGAAGTGTTCCAGCGCCAAGCTATCCAGGTTGTGCTGCCGCCCCGACGGGTTGAGGAGGTAGGAGGCAATCATGCTGTCAAACTCCACCCCTGCCAGCGTGACGCCGGCCATCTTCAGGACCGCCATGTCAAACTTGATGTTCTGGCCGCACTTTTTGATGGCCGGGTCTTCCAGCAATGGCTTGAGCCGCTTGAGCAGCTCTGCCGGTGTCGCCCAAGGGGTGAAATCGAGGCGAGGCGCCTGTACTGGGAGGTAGTAGGCCTCGCCTGCGCGCCAGGAAAAGGAGAAGCCCACTAGCTCAGCGTCAATGGGGTTCAAGGAGGTGGTCTCAAGGTCGATAGCCCATTTACCTGCTGCTCGCAACTGCGCGAGGAGCTGTTCGAACTGCTCCTCCGTGGTGACCGTGTGGTAGAGCACCTCTTGCCGCTGGCGCTGGGCAAACTGGTCAGCCAGGGAGGAGAACTCCAGTTCGGAGAAGAGCCGCATGAGGCGTGGGGCGTCTGGCTCCCGCCGCGCCAATTGCTCGAACGGGACCTCGATACCTACATTGCAGTCGATGGTCACCAGTTGCCTGGAGAGGTCCAGTTCCGCCCGATGTTCCTCGATTGCCTTGCGCAGCGACTCCCTTTTGACTTCCCCCAGACGTTGCAAGAGGCTTTCCAGGTCTCCGAACTCTTTGAGTAGCATCGCCGCCCCCTTGGGGCCAATCCCCGGCACGCCCGGCACATTATCGGACGTGTCGCCAGCTAAGGCCAGGTAGTCGATCACGCGCGCGGGAGGTACGCCCAGCTTCTCTTCCACCGCCGCCTCGTCGAGAACTTCCACGGTCTCCCCCGCGCGTCGTGGATTGTAGACCTTGATCGCGGGCGACACCAGCTGCATCAGGTCCTTGTCGCCGCTGACCACGTAGGTTTCCAGGCCCGCCTGCTCAGCGCGCTTGGCCAAGGTGCCGATGATGTCGTCCGCCTCGTAGCCGGGCTTCTCGACGATCGGGATGCCCAAGGCCTCGATGACCTGGCGCACCCGTGGCAGTTGCTCAATGAGGTCGGCGGGGGCCTCTTGCCGCGTCGCTTTGTACTGCTCGTAAAGCTGGTGGCGGAACGTGGGCTCCGGACGGTCAAACACCACCGCCAGGTAGTCGGGCTGCTCTTCCTGGAGGATCTTGAGCAGCGAGCGCGTGACGCCGTACACCGCGCTGGTGTTCTCCCCCTTCGAGTTGATGAGCGGGTTGCGGATGAAGGCGTAGTAGGAGCGGAAGACCAACGCTGAGCCGTCCACCAGAAAGAGGCGCTTGCGTGTTGTGGTCACTGCGTTCCCTCTCGACTGACTTGCTAAGCCAACGACGACCTCGGATGAAATGTAAGAGAATTTTCCCGCAATGTCAATTGTTCTTTGCGCCACGGGTGAACCGACTTTCTCGTGCCAACGCCTTCTGCGCCCCTGGGGTCGCTGGGCATAAGCCTCCCGTGCCCAAGCTTCCAGGCGAAGCCCGAGGATAGCCCGCCGCAAACGCGGTGAAGTTGCGTGCTGCCGGGGTGCGAGCTGCGATGACAATTGCCTTGACTCGCAGGAGAGGCGTTTGTATATTTAGCGTGCGCGTGCGGATGGCCCTTGCCAGCTGGCCGCGCGCCGTAGCGGGATCGTACCCACATTGAAGGAGAAAGACCATGTCTGCCCGGCTCAGGCGTCTCCTTGCCGCCGGCGGCAAAGTGGTACGCAGTTCCGGTTACATAGTACTCTCCTTGGGGCTCGCGGCATTAGTTCTGGCTGCCTTCCTGCTTCTCCCCACCAGCAGCTACCGTGCGACCGAACAGGGACCGGTCACGCTCTATTACGCCGACAACATCTCGCGCGCTCACCAGTTCATCATTGACCGTTTCAACGCCGAATATGAGGGTCGCATTCATGTCGTGCCCATCGATTTGCCCTTCACCAAGTTCAGCACCAATGAGCGCAAGGAGCTCTTGGCGCGCACCATGCGCAGCAAGAGCGGACGGATCGACGTCTTCACTGTGGACATCATTTGGGTGCCGCGCTTTGCGCGCTGGTGCCAGTCCTTGGATGACTACTTCTCCCCCGCGGACCGTGAAGCCATCCTGGAACACGCGCTGCAGTCGTGCTATTGGGACGGGCAACTGGTGGCCATCCCCCTGTACACGGACGTGGGTCTCATGTACTACCGAGAAGACCTTCTGAGACGGATCCCAGGAGCCACTGCACTCAGTGACTCCTTGCGGCGCTCCTTGACCTGGGAGCAGTTCATCGCCCTCAAGCAGCATTGCAACAGGTTGGGGATCGAGAACCCTTTCTACGTGTTTCCGGCCGATAACTATGAGGGCCTCGTCTGCAGTGTGTATGAGGGCATGGCCGGCCAGGGGTGCGTTATCTCCTCCCAGGACGCCATCGACCTCACGCGCCCCCCTGTCGTGCGGACGGTGCGTTTGCTGACCGATTTGGTGCACCGGTACCACATGGCGCCGCCAGAAGTGACAAAGTTCGACGAATACGAGGGCTACCTCTACGCCCTGGAACACGATGCCTTATTCATTCGCGGCTGGCCAGGCTTTGTCAAACATTACCGGAACGCCGTCCGCGACACGAGCAAGTTTTCCTATCTGCGCCTTGCTGCCTTACCGCATTTTGCCGGCCACGGTCGCGCCTTTGTCTACGGCGGCTGGAACTTTATGATCTCCCGTTACTCCACGAAAACCGATGCGGCGGTGACCTTTATCAAGTACTGTCTGCGCAAGGAGAACCAGAAGCTGCTGTTTGTGGAGGGTGGCTACATCCCCATCAACAGGGAAATCTATGCCGATAGCGCCTTCCTTGCAGAGCACCAAGACTTGGCTTTCTATCGCGAATTGCTGGATCTCGGCGTGCATCGTCCTTACCTGGTTGACTATACGAAGATTTCGGACGTCATCGCGTACTATGCACATCTGGCCATTCGCAATGAGCTCTCTGCGGAGGAGGCGCTGGCACGAGCCACCAGGCTCATTAACAGCAAACAGGTGCTTATCAAGTAAAAGGGGTGTAGGATGGCAGGTACTCCCGGTGGCTTGCTGGAGAAGGTGCGGAAGTACCACTTCCAGTTGCGGCATCTTACTGTGGCCTTTGCGGTGTTTGTCCTTTTTGAGCTCTTCGCCACCCTGGCGCAAAAACGTGCCCTGAAGGGATTTCTCGATGACGCCCAGGAATGGTATCAGCGGGACTTTGCCGAGCGGCAGGCGAATCTCACTGCCTCCGCCTTTGAGTTAGTCCTGGAGACCGCGCTCCAAAGTCGCCGCATTGAGGAACCCAGTGCTAAGAAGATCGTGCAGGCCTTCAACATCATCCTCAGCCAACAGCTGCTGCAGCAGCACGTGCAGGAAGTGTGCATCTTGGTCGCTGACGGGGAGCGCATTGTGCCAATTGACAATGGACATGTGCTCTTCGAGTATGTTGTGGGCAACCAGGCCCAGCTTTCTCCTGACCGGCCCCACGACAAGGCGGTGCAGCTTTATCAGGAGCTTGCGCCCCAGCTAATCTCCTCCGAACAGACCGTGAGTCGGTTGGAAGGGAGCGAGGATTTTCACGTCTTTGTGCCGTTGGTGCCGAAGGGTGAGTACTTTGGCGCCCTGTACATGCTCAGCAGACCGGAGTTTCATCTGGTGAGCGCCGAGATTCTGGCCGGATACAACCAGACAGGACTTATCTCCATCGCGCTGATCTTGTTGGGTTTCCTGGCCATGTTCTACATCTCGTCCTACACGGTGAAGGAGCGCGACGAGGCCCAGCAGATGCTTTTTCAGGAGCGGGAGCGGCAGCTCCGCGAGCACTTGCATTTCCAAAAGGAGGCGCTGTTCGCCAAGCGCATCTATCACACCCACCACAAGGCGGAGAAGGTGATGGGCTTCATCAAGGAAGACTTGGAGCTGCTGTCGCCAGAGAACATGGAGCAGGTGCGCTACCGCGTGCGCAAATACGCCAACTTTATCTCCCGCGTCATCTATGACATGAAGTGGTACGAGCCGCCGTTGCATACCGTGCGGAACCCAGCCTTCCACACCTCGGTCAACGATGTGATCCGTTTCGTAGTGGACAATATCTTCCTGCGTCTGCCTGCGGGGCAGCAGCAGTTTCGCATCGAGCTGGACCTAGACGAGAGGGTTCCTCCCGTGGCCGTCAATGAGTTTGTCGTGTGGGAGATCATCGAGCCTCTGATCCAAAACAGCATCGACCACGGCGGCGCAGACCATCTTGTGGTCCGCATCAGCTCCGCCTATCAGCCCGAGCTTCACCGCACGGTGCTGACCATAGCCGATAACGGCCCGGGCGTGCGTGCTGACTTGCTGGAGACAGACGAAAACGGGGTCCGACGCATCTTTCTCGAAAGCGTAACAACCAAGAGCAACCAAGGTAACTGCGGCTACGGTTGCTACATCGCCCACGAGCTTTGCACGGAGCGTTGCGGGTGGGGCATCGACGTGGAGAATTTGCCCGGTCGCGGTTGCCAATTCACCATCACCATTCCTCACGAGGTGCGCCTTGAAACTTCCCTCGCAGGAGCCCATTAAGGTCCTCCTCATCGAGGACGAGGACTATGACATCCGACGCATCGAGCGGACGTTGCGTCCGGTGGCCGAGCGGATACGGATTGTGGACACGGTGTCCAATGGCACCGCTGCCGTGAACCTCTTCAGTCAGGGGCGCGACTATGATGTGGTCATCATGGACTATCAGATTGCGGGAGGGTTGAAGGGCGAGAGGCTCATCGCTCAGCTCAGGGAGATAGACCCTACGGTGCAAGTCATCGTAGTGACCAAGATGACCACCAATGTGGCTGATTTTGACTTTGCCAACCGCCTCTTGGAAGCAGGGGCGATGTGGTACTGTACCAAGTATCCGTACGACATAGAGGAATTCATTTATCAACCCACAGATTTTGTGCTGAGCATCTTCAACGCGTACGAGAAGCGCCTATTGGAAAAGGCGCGGCGCCGCGCGGACACCCGTTTGCAGGACACGATCCAGGAGATTCTGGAGAAAAAGCAGATCGTGGGTGTATCGCGCGCTATAGACCAGTTGCGGGAGGCGATCCGCCGCTGTGCGGAGACCGAGGCGGTGGTCCTCCTGCGCGGCGAATCGGGCACGGGCAAAGAGCTCATCGCAGCCAACATTCACTACCTCAGCCGTCGGAGAAATGAACCGTTTGTTCCCGTCAACTGTGGCAGCCTGCCTGAGCACTTGATCGAGAGCGAATTGTTCGGCTATGAGAAGGGCTCCTTCACTGGTGCCACGACGCGGAAAAAGGGGCTCTTCGAGGTGGCGGACAAGGGATCCCTGTTTCTGGACGAAATCACCGAGATCCCGCTTTCTGCCCAGTCCACCCTCCTGCGCGTGATGCAAGAAGGGGAGATCGACAAGATCGGGCGCATCGGTCGCCACAAAGTGGATGTGCGGGTTATCGCGGCCACCAACAAGGACTTGGAAAGGGAAGTACGGGAGGGGCGCTTCCGCGAAGACCTGTACTATCGCCTCAATGTTCTGTCCATCACCGCCCCTCCCCTCCGCGATCGCCCGGAGGACATTCCCGTGCTCGCCGACTACTACCTGCGGCGCTTCAGTGCCGACATGGGGCGTCCGGTGCCCGAGATGGAGGAGGAAGCAATGCAGGCCCTGGTCGCATACCGTTGGCCAGGCAATGTGCGAGAGCTCCAAAATGTGCTCCAACGGCTCCTGATCAACGGCGGGAGTGTGATCACCCTGCGCGATACCCAGGCTGCCCTGGGCCTGCACCCCACTGCACGCCAGGAGGGGGACGCCCCGCGGCGCTGGCCATGGGATGCGCAGCACATCTTGCCACTGCGGGAGATGGAGCGAGAATTCCGCAAGGAGTATCTCCGCTTCGTCCGCAGCCAAAGCACCTCCGACGCCCTTGCCGCGCGCAAACTGGGACTGGCGCCCTCCAACTTCCACCGCCTATGCAAAGAGTTAGGGCTGAAGTAAGCGCATCGGTGGGCTAAAGGACTCTCCATTCACCTGAAGATAAGCAGCATTATCGTCTTGATAACGCGGGGCCACCAGGAAAGTCGCAGGCCCACGTGTAACTTGTGTATCTACAATGCCCTCTTGGCTGGCCCAAATCTTGCCATTCTCTTCTTCTCGGACAAGTAGCCGCATTGAGGTCAGGAGCCAGTGAGTGCCCGTTGCACGCTATATGTGCTGACGACGGCAGTTGTGTGCGCTCTGTGCGCACCTGCCCGTCCCTTTCTGCACCAGAAAGGCCGGGCAATTGTTGACGCCAGCGGTCAAGAAGTGCTCCTCCGCGGGTTCGGCTTGGGGGGGTGGCTGGTTCCCGAGGGTTACCAGCTTCACATCCCGGGGTTTGGTTCTCCTTCATTCATCCGCAGCCGCATTGCTGACCTGATCGGTGAGGCCAATACCGACGAGTTTTACCGACTCTTCATCGCAAACTATGTGCGTGAGGAGGACATTGCCAAGATTGCCTCCTGGGGTTTCAACTCCGTGCGCCTGCCATTCCACTACCGCCTGCTATGGAAAGACAACCAGCTCGACGAAGAGGGCTTTCGACTGCTCGATCAGGTGGTGGCCTGGTGCAAGGCATACCGCGTGTACCTGATACTGGACATGCACTGTGCCCCAGGAGGTCAGAACAAGGACAACATCAGCGACAGCGACGGCGTCGAGGCACGCCTGTGGACCGACCCGGCAAATCAGGACCTGACGGTGACCATCTGGCGAGCTATTGCAGCACGGTACGCGGCGGAGACGTGGATTGGCGGCTATGATCTGCTCAACGAGCCGGTGCTTCCCTCTGGACATTCGGCCAGCGAACTACGCCTGCTGTACATGCGGATCGCCCAGGCCATTCGGGAGGTAGACGGCAACCACCTTCTGTTTATTGAGGGCAACTGGTACGCGACTGACTTCACCTCTCTGACGCCACCGTTCGATACCAACATGGCCTATGCTTTTCACAAATACTGGAACGAGAACAGCCGCGAGGCGATTCTACCTTACCTTCGGTTGCGCAACCAGTACAACGTGCCGATTTGGCTGGGGGAGACCGGCGAGAATTCCAATGTCTGGCTACGTGACTGTTTGCGCTTGATGGAGGAGAATGGCATCGGCTGGAGCTGGTGGACGCATAAGAAGGTGGCGACTACCACGGCTCCCTATTCTGCGTCCATTTCGCCGCTCTACCAGCGGGTTCTTGACTATTGGGCAGGCAGCGCCTCCAGGCCGTCGCGGGAATTTGCCACGGTGGCGCTGTTCGGTATGGCGCGCAGCCTACACATCGATAGCTGCCAGTTCCGGGCCGATATCCATGATGCGCTCACGCGCCCCGACCACGACACTCGGGCCATCCCCTTCCGCGCGCACACCCTGCCCGGCCGGATTGCCTGTGTGGATTATGATCTCGGCGGGCTGGGCATCGCCTATTTTGATGCGGACTATCAGAACACTGGGGGATTGGGCGGCCCACGCTGGAACAAGGGCGGGGCTTATCGCAACGATGGAGTGGATATCCAGGAATCCAACGATGTCGGAGGTCCGCCGTATTGCGTGGGATGGGTGGAGCCAGGCGAGTGGTTGCAGTACTCTGTGCACATAGCCCTCGGCGGAGACTATGAAGTGACGGCGCGGGTGGCCGCCCCAGCAGCCGGGGGGGCCTTCAACTTGCGGATGGACAAGGCTCTGTTCACCGCGAGGGTCGAGGTCCCTGCCACCGGTGGCTGGCAGCAGTGGACCACCGTATCCTGCGGGAAGGGAACACTACCTGCGGGCGAGGACATCATCACCCTCAGCATTGCCGTGGGCGGCTTCAACATCAGCGAGCTCGGCTTCAGCTTCGTGGACAGTGGCATTCCAGAGGGATACCTCCTGGAGCGGGTGACCGACACGGTGCGTTGGACGCGTTGTCACCCCAACCCATTCGGGGAGCGCACCAGGGTATCGTTGCTCCTCTTGCAGCCGGAGCGGGTGGTGCTCCGCATTTTCAACATTCAGGGCGGATTGGTCACGACTCTCCTGGACGGTCCCCTACCGACGGGGTGGACCACCGTGGCGTGGGACGGCACTGGCGGCGATCGTCAGCGCCTGGCTTCAGGTGTCTATTTTGGTCAACTCTTGGTAGGTTCCGAGGGACGGGTGGCGCCCCTGGTACTCAGACGGTAGAGACGGCCCATGCCGCAACACGACAGCCTCCGCGTTCGCTTGCAAAGTGCCATGGCAATCAGCTGCCTGTGCATAGAACTCTTTTCGGGCCGGGGTGCGCACGCGCAGGCAAGAGAGGGGATTCGCCACCGCTGCGGCACTTCTTCCCCCTACGTGGACAAGGCTGGTCACGCGTGGCACCCAGACCGGCCGTATCAGTCAGGCGGATGGGGCTTCTTGAGTCCCGGTGCGGGCGTCGCCTCGACTACCCACGCCATTGCGGGTACGGAGGACGACCCCCTGTATCAGACCGAGCGCTACGGGCCAAGCCTTGGCTATCGGTATGACGGACTAGACAGCACTGTGTACCGAGTCACGCTCAAGTTGTGCGAACTATACTGGACCTCACCAGGCCGTCGCGTCTTTGACGTGGCGTTGAACGAGGTTCTTGTGCTCGATGACCTTGACATTTACGCGCTCGTAGGGCACGACTCGGCACTGGACACCGCCTTCATTGTGCGTCCGATTGATGGCACCATCGTCCTCACCGTCCCGGAAGTGCGTGCGGACTATGCGAAGCTGGCGGCGATCGCCGTGACCCCTGGAGTGCCGGACAGGCTTCCACCAGGCCCGCCTCAGGGGGTCGAGTGCAGTTCACTGCCAGGCGGCGTGAAGGTCAGGTGGCGGCGCAACCTTGAGCCGGACATTCAGGGCTATCGGGTGTTCCGCGCCGCCTCCCCTACCGGCCCTTTTGCTTTATGGAGCGGCGAACTCCTGCGCCAGCCTAGACCCGTATTGGAATTCATCGACCGTCAGGTAGAAGCCGGATGCACCTACCACTACGCGGTCACTGCAGTGGACGCCTCGGGCAATGAAAGCGGGCTCTCCACGGTGGTGGCAGCGACTGCGGGACGGACCCTTCGCGCCATGTGGCAGGTGCCTTCGTGCGCCTGGTCACGACCGCTGGGCGATTACCCACGCGGGGCAACTGGCAGGACCAAGAGAGGAGTCCCGCTCGGAGGGATTGGGGCTGGCAACTTCATGTTCAATCTCTGTGGTACCTTTGGCCCTTGGGAGTTCAAAACAGGAGTTCACGAAGAGAAATTCCTCCCCCAGGGGGCTTTTCATCTCTTCGAAAAGAGCGGCGGTCAGTCCGCCAGCGTGCGCACTTTGGCCACAGAAGGCCTCTTGTCGGCGTGGAGCCCATGGCCAAAGGGAAGCGGTCAATATTCGGCCCTCTACCCAAAGGCCTGGTTTGACTTCTATGGGGCAAAAGCGGACATCTCCCTGAAGCAGTTTACGCCTATAATCCCCCACAACTATCGCGAGACCAGCTTCCCTCTGGGCGTTTTCCAGTTCCGGGTGGGCAACCCCCAGCCTGACACTCTGGACATAGCGCTCATGTTCACTTTCCCCAATGCCGGATATGCCGATGAGGTCAGGACCGGTCTGCGCTCGGCAGTCAAGTCCACAGAACGGGTGACGGCGGTGGTCATGAGCGCCGACAGTCCGCTGAACACCTCTGTGACTCAGGGCACCGAATGGTGCATTGCCACTCTGTCGCGGCCCGGCGCGGTGAGCTCCTGTTTATCCTGGAATGCCTGGGGCGACGGCGCAGACATCTACGCCGACTTTGCTGATGGTCGGCTTTGCAATGCGCCCCTGGATGCATCCGGCTCCGCAGCGGCGCTGGCGGTGACCGTGCGGCTTGCGCCCGGGGAAGAAACCACCGTGCCCTTTGTGCTCTCCTGGTACTTTCCGCGTGTCCGTTTCGGGGAGGGTACGGAGTGGTACCGCCGGTACACCGAGTACTTCGGCACGGAGCCTGGCCATGCGTTCGAGGTGGCCTGCGAAGCTCTTGCACATATGGACGAGTGGGAAGCGCAGGTGGACCTGTGGCAGCAGCTCATCATCAGCGAGCCTTGCTATCCCGACTGGCTCAAGCAGGCAGCGCTCAACGAGCTCTACTACGACACCTTCGGCGGCGTCTTTTGGGAAAACGGCTGCATCACGCGTCCTGAGGAATCCTCCTACGGGACTCTCCCTCCTGATGACCACAAGTACTTCTGCATGGAGTGTCAGGCATACCCGATGTGCGAGACCTTTGACGTGCGGCACTACGAGTGCCGTCACTATCTGGAGTTGTGGCCGCACATTGAGCGCGATGTGCTGCGGTGGTTCGCCGACTATATCGCGAACGACCCCGAGGGGAAGGCCCCGCATGATGCAGGCATGCCCTCTCAGGATCCGTTCTTCCGCTTCAGCGGCTACGGCGGCGACTGGCAGGATATGCCCAGCAAGTTTATCCAGCAAGTGTACGCCTACTATCGCAAGACGCGGGACGAGGATTTCTTGAACTTTGTCTGGCCTGCGTGCAAAAAGACCTACCGCTACATGAAGACCAAGGACACCAATGGCAACAGTTTGCCCGATCATGGCAACACGACTTACGACACATGGGGCTTGGTGGGGGACAACCTTTTGTGCGGTGGATTGTGGATAGGAGCATTGGAGGCAATGGCCCAGATGGCAGCGCACCTGGGCGAAACCGGGCTGCAAGCAGAGGTGGAGCGGACCCTCGCTGTGGCCAAGCAGGTCCTTGACCTCCTTTTCTGGCAAGACCACGTGGGCTACTATCGGCTCGATAGCCGGTCGACGGCCATCATGGCTGATGGACTGAATGGACAGCGCTACTGTGAGACCACCGGTCTACCGCCTATTCTGCCTCCTGTGCGGATGGCCTCGCACCTGCATCAGGTTTTTGAGCGCTGCGTGGCGCCGCTGACCGACTTTACCGGAGACGGCATCGGTGATATGGGCGCCGTGAACGGACGCAATGCCGATGGTACGCCGTTGCTTTCCGGGCAGCCGGACGAGGTGTGGACAGGCTCGTCCTACTTTGTCGCCGCCAGCATGTACCACTGGGGCAAGGAACTCGGGGACCAGCGTTTGATGGAAAGGGCATTGCAGACTGCCTACGGCGTCTATTACCAGACCTGGGTGAACGAGCGAACTGCGTACTTTTTCAATACCCCTGAGGCATGGCACTACTCGAACCCTTCCCAATATCGGGCCGAGCAGTACCAGCGGCCACGCGCAGTATGGGAATTGCTCCTTGAGATAGCCAACCCCTTTGCAACCCTTGTGCCCGGCCACCAGGAATGCAGCCAAGGGGAAGCCATT
Source organism: candidate division KSB1 bacterium (assembly GCA_034506335.1). NCBI lineage: Bacteria > Pseudomonadati > Candidatus Zhuqueibacterota bacterium. Next base: position 11,579 of record JAPDPR010000038.1, on the reverse strand, counting down.
GCTCCTGAGTTGGAGCAAAACTACCCAAATCCGTTCAATGCCGGTACCCGCATTTCTTACCGATTGCCAGCAGAGGGAGACGTCACTCTCACGGTGTACGACGCGCGAGGGAGAATGGTGTGCGAGCTGGTACGGGCGCGGCAGAGGCGTGGTTCATATCGCGTGAGCTGGGATCCACCTGTGCCAACCGGGCTCTACCTTGCTACCCTTCGCTTTGCTGCAGGCGGGGCGGAGTTTGTCAGGGTGGTCAAAATGGTGCGTCTCAAATGAGACGGGACAAAGTGCTGCGATGAGGAGAAAAGGGATGAAACGGCCGCATGCGCTGCTACTTATGGTGAGTTTGGCGATGGTGACCCAAGCCTGCTTCGGTGCTTCCCGGACGGGGCTCAGTCCCCTGGTCACGGAACTCCTGGGCAGAATGTCCCTGGAGGAAAAAGTGGGGCAGATGACTCAGATCTCCCTGGAGTTGGTGTGCAAGGGTTACCCTCTTACCCGCGAGCCATTGGAAATAGACCCGGAGAGTCTTAGACGTGCTCTCCTGGAATACCACGTGGGTTCCATTCTGAACGTGGGTTCCTCTGCCCACACCGTGCAGCGCTGGCAGGAGCTTATCACGACCATCCAGGACGTGGCCACAAAGGAGACGCGTCTCGGCATCCCGGTCCTCTACGGCATAGATGCCGTTCATGGTGCCGGGTACACCTTGGGCGCCACGCTCTTTCCCCAACATGTGGGCATGGCGGCGACGTGGAATCCGGATTTGGTGCACAAAGAAGGGCAGGTTACGGCATACGAAGTGCGGGCCTGCGGCATACCATGGAACTTTAGTCCGGTGTTGGATATCGGGAGACAACCGCTGTGGCCGCGCCTGTGGGAGACGTTCGGCGAGGACCCGTATCTGGCCTCCGTCATGGCCCGAGCATACGTGCGAGGTCTGCAGGGAGAGGACAACTGCGTCAACGGGGCGGACAGGGTGGCCGCCTGCGCCAAGCACTATCTTGGTTATAGTTTTCCGCTCACAGGAAAGGACCGCACCCCTGCGTGGATTCCCGAGCGGATGCTGCGGGAGTACTTTCTCCCGCCGTTTCAGGCCGCGGTGGAGGCGGGCGTCAAGACCGTGATGGTGAACTCCTCAGAGATTAACGGCATACCGATCCACGCCAGCCCCTATCACCTGCGCGACCTCCTGCGAGGAGAGTTGGGGTTCTCCGGCGTCATCGTCTCCGATTGGGCCGACATCAAGAACCTACACGAACGGGAGCGTGTGGCTGCGTCCCCGAAGGAGGCGGTGCGCTTGGCGGTCATGGCAGGTGTGGATATGAGCATGGTACCACTGGACTACAGTTTCTACGATTTGCTGCTGGAGCTGGTGCGCGAGGGGGCTGTGCCCGAGAGTCGTATTGATGAGGCCGTTGGCAGGATCCTGCAGCTCAAAGAAGAGCTTGGTTTGTTTCAAGACCCTTATCCGCCTGTGGAGAATGCCAAGCGCTTTGCTTGTGCGGCGCATCGGCAGAGCGCTCTGCAGGCCGCCTGGGAGTCGATCACGCTCTTGAAAAACAGTGGCAACCTGTTGCCTCTTTCCCCTGGGGTCAAAATCTTGGTGACCGGGCCCACGGCCCATAAACGCTCATCTCTGAACGGGGGGTGGACCATCACCTGGCAGGGAGACCGAGAAGAGCTCTACCCGAAAGACACGCCGACCATTTTGGAGGCCATTCAGGCGGCCGCAGGGCGGGAAAAGGTCAAGTTCGTGCCGGGCGTGGAGGTCAATCGCGAACTGGACATTAAGGCCGCTGTTGCTGCGGCGCGCAAGGCGGATGTCGTCATCGCCTGCGTGGGCGAGGACCCCTATTGCGAGACCCCGGGCAATATCAGCGAGCTCGCCCTGCCCGAGCCACAGCTGCGCCTTGTTGCTTTGCTTGCCGAGACCAGAGTCCCGGTGGTCCTGGTGTTGGTGGAAGGGAGGCCCCGCATCATAACCAGCGTCGCCGACAGAGCCAGAGCGATCCTCATGGCCTACCTCCCAGGTGCCCAAGGGGGACAAGCCGTGGCGGACATCCTCTTCGGCAAGGTCAATCCTTCCGGCAAGCTGCCCATTACTTACCCGCGGGCGTGCAACGACTTGACCCTGTACGACCACAAGTACAGCGAGAACGCCAACTCCTTCAATCGTTACAATCCCCTCTTCCCCTTCGGCTTTGGCTTGAGCTATACGTCGTTTGCCTACCGCGATCTCGTTCTGGACAAGGATCGCATGCGGCGTGGGGACTCGCTCTGCGTGTCTGTGACGATACAGAATACCGGGAGGAGGGCGGGCAAGGAAGTGGTACAGTTGTACCTCAGCGATCTGTATGCGTCGGTCACGCCTTCAGTGCGGAGACTCAAGCGTTTCGCAAAGGTAGAGCTCGGGCCAGGAGAGGAGCGCACTGTGCGCTTTACCTTGAGGGAGGCTGACCTGAGCTTCATCGGACCAGACAATCGACCGGTGGTGGAACCGGGGGAGTTTGCCGTGCGCGTGGGAGACCTGGAAAAGGTATTCGTATTTGAGTGAGCGTGGATGACCTTTGCCGTCGGCTGGATATCGTCGACCAGGGAGTGGAGACGTTGAAGGCACCTCAGTCGCCTCATGAGCAGGCGGGTAGAGGGTAGAGAGACACACGAGGCCACCATGTTTGGGCATCTGGTACCGCTGGATCTGACGCTTATTGCGGTCTATTTCATGGCCCTTTTCTCGGTAGCCTTCTACTTTTCCCGCCGCGAAAAGACGAGCGCAGAGTATTTCCTGGCGGGACGCAAAGCGGGATGGCTCGCCATCGGGGCGTCGCTCTTTGCCTCCAACATCTCCAGCGAACACTTTATCGGGTTGGCAGGCTCGGGTTCCAGCCGAGGGCTGGCTGTGGGACATTTCGAGTGGCTTGCCTGTTTCATCCTCCTCCTTTTGGGTTGGGTCTTTGCACCCTTCTATCTCAATTCCGGCGTGTACACTATGCCCGAGTTCCTGGAGCGTCGCTACGGACGCGCCAGTCGCATCTACCTGACCAGCGTCTCCATCGTTGCCTATGTGCTCACCAAAATCTCAGTGACTGTGTTCGCTGGTAGCCTTTTGTTGAACCGTGTGGTAGGCTGGGACGTGGCAACGTCCGCGGTGGTCATGGTGATTGTGGCGGGCATCTACACGGTCGCAGGGGGCCTGAAGGCCATCGTGCACGTAGACGTATTCCAGTCCGCCGTGCTCATCCTCGGGGCGACTCTCTTGACCATTTTGGGCCTGCGCGAGGTGGGTGGCTGGGGTGCACTGCAGCAAAAGGTCCCGGCCGATTTCTTCCACATGATCAAGCCGGTCAATGACCCGGAGTTTCCCTGGACAGGGATACTTTTTGGCGCGCCGATCCTGGGCATTTGGTACTGGTGCACGGACCAATACATCGTGCAACGGGTGCTCAGCGGCAAGGACATTGACCATGCCCGGGGTGGCACGATCCTGGCGGGGTTTCTCAAGATCCTTCCCGTGTTCGTTCTCGTGCTGCCCGGGCTTATTGCCTGTGGGCTCGCGGGCGACCCTGCCCTGGGCGACAGGGCCTACCCAATGCTGGTGGCTGGGAATCTATTGCCGCCCGGCCTCAAGGGGCTGGTCATCGCCAGTCTGCTGGCGGCGCTCATTTCCTCATTGGCCAGCTGCTTCAACAGCAGCTCCACCCTCTTTACCATGGATTTCTACCGCCAGGTGCGGCCCCAAGCGGGGGAGAAGGAGCTGGTGTTGGTAGGGCGGCTGGCCACGACCGCGCTAGTGATTCTGGGCATCCTTTGGGTGCCGTTCATCCGTTACATTAGCTCGCAGATCTACATCTACCTGCAGAGTGTTCAGGCATATGTCAGTCCGCCCATAGCGGCGGTTTTCCTCTTGGGCATTCTATGGCCGCGCGTGAACGCCAAGGGGGCGATAAGCTCGTTGGGGGTGGGTGCGTTCTTGGGGGCCGCGCGCTTGGTTCTGGAGCTATTGCACAAAGCTGGCCGGCTCCACTACGCCCCCCTCCAGCGCGCGGCCGAAATCAACTTCTTACACTTTGCCGCAGTGCTGTTTGTCGTGTCCGCGGCTGTGCTGGTGGTGGTGAGTCTGGCCACGGGGCGGCCACCGCGCAATCAGGTCGAAGGGCTCACCTTCGGGACGACTCCTGTGAGCCTCAGGAGGAGCAACGACTGCAATCGATCCTGGCACCGGCTGAACGTGGGCATGTCTATCGTGTTGGTGGTGACCGTGCTTTTTCTCTATTCGCGATTCCTGTGAGTAGGCATGTCCCGCGAGCTCATGACAACAGTGTTCTGTCTGGTGCTTGCCGCAGCCGTGAGCGGCGGTGAACTACATCTGACTGCCACTCCGGCGGCCCCGGCGGTAGGCAGTGAATTCGCTGTTGCCGTGTGTGCGAAAGGGCTCGGTCAGGTGATAGCCGTCGATTTGCGCTTTGCATTGGACTCTTTGGCAGTGCGCGTGCTGGGCATTGAGCCGGTGGCGCTGAGCCGCTTTGAATGGCTGAGGTGGAAAGTGGATGCCGCCTCCCGGCCCTCGATTACGGCACTGATGCTGAGCAGCCCGTCGAACGGCGTGAGCTTTGCGGACGGAGACACGTTGGCGCTCCTGCGCTGCATGCGCATTGGCGCACAGGGCACGCTCATTGGTCTCAAGGCCGGCCACCCTGTTGCTATCGCCGCGACCATGCGGGAGTTGCCTTGCATCGTGTTCCCGGCTACACTTGCGCAGGCCAGCGGGGTGCCAAGGACAGAGACCGGGTGCGGCGGAGCTTTGAGGGCTTATGTTTCGCCCAATCCCGGCTTTGAACGAGCGAGCCTGGTGGTCAATAGCCCCACCCGCGTGAACCAGGCGACGTGGTCCCTTTACGACGTGACCGGGCGCCTGGTGTGGACACAGACGTTTATGCTTCCCGAGGGCACCAGCCGCCTCAGCTGGGAAGGGGTCAATGCGTCTGGTCGGAGGTTGCCGGCGGGGACTTACTTCTATCGTCTGCAAACCCCATCGCAGGAGTTGAAGGGAAAATGCGTGCTGTTGCGATAGGAGTGGGCCTGGTGCTCTTTGCAGGCGGGCTGCCGTTGTACGGCCGACAGGTCGCTGGACGCGTCATTACTGCCGGCGACCGCCCAGTGGCCGAGGCCACGGTGGTGCTGCTGCCATCTTATGCCCTAGCCCGCACCGATTGCACCGGCTTCTACCAGCTCGATGCACCACGTCCGGGCAGCTATGCCCTGCATGTCAATGCGCCGCGCATGCTGGTGTACCGCAAGGCATTGACACTTGGCCTTGAGCCCATGATTGCAGACGTGAGGCTCGTGGCGGGTGACAACAATGCCGACGGGAAAATTGACTTGTGGGATGCCCTGGCCCTCGTGCAGCGGTTCGGGCCCGTGGCAGCGAGCGATCCCCTGGACATGGACCACGACGGAGTCCTTGCAGTGCCCGACCTCAATCAATGGTACGACTGGGCCTGGCCAGAGGACGGACACTGGCGTTTTTTCCTTCTTCTGGATGACGCCGAACATGCCGGCTCAGGAGTCGTCTACCCGCCACAAGGGCGGTGGCAGACGCACAAAGACCAGGGCTCCGTTACGATTCCGGCGCCTGGGGCCGTTGTGCCCCCGAGTAGCGGAGGCTATTGCTCCCCGCGCGCGTATCAGTTTCGCTATGTGCTTGGTTCATCCGTACAATACCCTTTTGCCCTGATCCGATTCCTCTTCGGCCAGACCGACCAAGTGACATTCGACGCACGAGGCTTTGAAGGAATGATAGTAGCTCTCAAGGGAGAAGGGCAACCGCTTATCGTTTCTCTGAAGACGGCCGTTACTTCGGACGACTGGGCCGAGTTCTACGCCCGCATTCCGGCAGTGGGTAGGGAGTGGCAGGCCTATAGCTTCGATTTCCGCAGCGACTTTTCCCAGCCCAGCTGGGGGCAGCGCGAAAGGATTGAAGATGCACTGCGCACACTGCAGGCAATCCAGTTCAAGGCAGACGACGCCTGGCGGGAAAAGGCGTTGACCCTTTGGATCGATAACTTGACACTCACCCAGCGCCTCCATGAACCGGCTGTCAGCCGGGTGCGAGTGACAATTACCGAGGCGGGCAATCCGCTCCCGGCGGCGATCGGCACCATCCAAGGCCTCGATTACTGGTGCGAAGCCTTGAGCGACCTCCAGGGGAGAATCTTTTTTGAAAGAGTTCCGGCTGGACAATACCGCATGTGGGCGTGGCGCCCTGGTTACGCGCCGGACACGCTGAACCTTGAAGTACGAGGGGGTGAGGAGGTGAACGCCGGTACTCTGGCTGTGCAGCGAATTGTCCCGATCCCGAAGCCCCTGTCGCAGGGCCCGGTGCGCGTGGCAAATGGTCGCCTGGAGGTAGACTTTGATGGCGATTCCGGTTACGAACCGTTCTTTATCAAAGGGGTTGGCTATTCGCCCGTGCCCATCGGCAGCACAGGCGACCTGATCTATCCGGAGCGCGTGTTCGCCAGGGACATGCCTCTTCTCCAGGCGATGCATTGCAACGCACTTCGCACTTGGGGGAAAGTGGACCGACGGCTCCTCGACCAGGCTCAGGCCTTCGGCATAAAGGTGGTGGCCGGTTTTTGGGTCTCAACCGAGGCGGACTTTTTTGCGCCACGCGAGCGTAGGGCAATCATTGAGGAGTTCCAACAGTACGTGCAGGAGATCAAGGACCACCCGGCGCTCCTGTTCTGGTCAGTGGGTAACGAGCAGAACCTGACTAACGGCGACAACTGGGCGTGGTACGCGCTCGTCGAGGACCTGGCGGTGACAGCTTTCCTGGAAGAAGGAGAGCGCTTCCACCCGGTGGCCACTCCCAACGGCGACCGCACGCGCATCGGATTAGCTGACTACCTCGCCCGCGACAGCGATCTGCCCTATCTTGACCTGTGGGGGATGAACCTGTACAAGCCTGACCGCGAAGGCTTTAGACCGACGTTTGTGGCGTACTCGGCCTTTTCCGCTAAGCCCCTGTGGGTGTCAGAATACGGCATCGACGCCTATGACAATCGGAATCGGTGCGAGTACGAGGAGACGCAGGCCATTTTTGCTCGCAACAGGTGGTTAGAAATGAGGCGCTCCCCGATCTGCGTCGGAGGGACGTTAATGGCCTACTCCGACGAGTGGTGGAAGGCCGGCGACCCATGGTCACACGATCTGGGCGGATATTCCACCTCCGCCCATCCAGATGGCTTCTCCAATGAGGAGTGGTACGGCATTTTTCGCGTGAGCAGGAGGCCCAACGATATCGACTCCTTGACTGCGAGGGCGATTTACGATACGTTGCGGGTGTACTTTCAGTGAAGTGCAGTGATGGTAGGACAACCTGAGGTTTGTCTGAAGCGGGGATTGAAAGGAGGTGAGAGCGGCAACCCAAGAGTGCTGAAGGGAGGCAGAGCAAAAGATAGGAAAGGAGGTGAGCAGAAGAGCTTTCGTTGACGCGGAGCAATATGGTCTTGTCACCGTGTTGTCAACAAAACAGGAGGTCTGTCCTATGAAGACAGTCGTGCTCGTGGCGGCATTTCTGGTGGCGCCCGTCCTTCTGGTTGCACAGGAGTACACGATTAACAACTTTGACGCCGCGCCTGCCGACACTAACTATTGGGCCTACTTCCCCAACCACGGAGGGCAGCACTACCAGACAAGCGAACACGCCGACTCAGCCAAGTGCTGGCTGAAGGTCAGTTACGTCCCCAATCCCGTGCAAGAGGGCGCGGGGGCCATGCGCCTGGAGTACAGCGTGCACGACATCGAGAGTTGGGGCGGCTACGTGAAGCTGGAACACTGGAATCCCGACTCCAATGCCCTGTACGATTGGTCGGCGTACGACTCGGTGATGTTCTGGTACTACAATGAGGTGCCCCAGTCCCTGCCAGGACGGGTTCACCTCCGTTTCAACCTCCACGACGTGAGCGATTCCCCCAATGGGGTCAAGACGTACAACGTGATGGAGTCGGAGTACTACTACTCCTTCCACTACGTCCTGGACAACGCCCCGGGTTGGCACCGCATCGCCATGCCCCTGCTGGATGGGAGGTTCGACCCCAACCTGGATGAGTGGGGTGGAGGCGCCTTCAACCGCACCGGGTGGGCTGGCATCCAGGGCAATGACATCTTGGACTTGGATAAGATCAAGGGCTTTTCCTTCGAGTTTTCCATCAGCGGCAGCGGCGCAGGGGACGTGTGCACGGGAACGGTGGTGCTGGACCATCTGGCCCTCTTTTCGCCCACACGCGTGGAGATCATCTTCTTCAATGGACGCGATGTGCCCAGCAATGTGACGCTCTGGGGTGGCTGGAGCGGTACTGGTTCCGCAGAGGTCACCGATGTGGAAGCCTCCACCCCAGGCACGCGCTCCATCCTATGGCGTACCCCAACTGCCGACTGGGCCATCGGCGACGGCATGGGCCTGTTCCTGAGCTCCCCGAAGAACCTCCAGGCTTCGTGGAGGACTGACTCCCTGCAGTTCAAGATCAAGGCCAACGCCGGTCTCGGGCAGCTGGAGGTGGTGTTGTTCGATCCGGATGAAGACGGTTGGGGCGTGGAGCCCGACATCGAGTACAACGCCATCTATCTGCTGGAAGAAGCGGCGGTGGGCTACGACGGCACCTGGAAGCAGGTCAAGATTGCGCTCAAGGACTTTAACCGGTTCGCCGGTGGCTGGAATCCCTCCATCAACCAGTGGCAGGGGGGCGAGATGGATTGCACCAAGGTGGCCGGACTCAAGATCAACATTAAGCAGGCTAGCGGCCTGGGCAAGGAGGTCTACCTGGACGACATCTGGACCGGTCACCCCGCCATTGACATCACCGCTCCTGCGGCGCCGACCAACGTGCGCGGTGTGGCCGGTACCTACTACAACCTGGTGGTGTGGCAGGATGTCCCAGGCGAAAAGGACGAGACCTACACCGTCTACGCCAGCCTGCAGCCGATAGTCCCAGGCAACCTCACAGGCGTGGACGTGGTGGCAACGAAAGTGCCGGAGAACACGCAGGCGGTGACGCATTGGCTCTACCACCCGCTGGTGGACAAGGAGCTCACTTACTATTACGCTGTGGAGTGCAAGGACGCGGCGGGCAACGTGAGCGCCTTAGGGCTATCTGGTCCGGCGACCAACACCGCCCAGGGCATTGCTACCATTTCGCTGCAGCCGCCGGCCAATTTTGCGGCAGACGGCGATCTGGGCGAGTGGGATGCCAGCGGCATCATGCCGTTTGTCATCACGCCGGAGACGCACCACGTGCCTGTGGGTGACGTGAAGAACGCCGCCGACCTGACTGGTACCGTGTACATCGCCGTCGACGACAGTTTTCTGTACGTGGCTGCCGACGTAGTGGACGATTCCTACTTCTATGGCCCGGGGAACTGGTGGGATCAGGATGCCTTCCAGCTCTTCATCGGCCTCTACGACCAGCGCGGGCTCGCGCATAGCGCCATCAAGCGCGGCGCCGAGCCGGACTACATCATCTACTTTGTCCAGGATCGGCTCCACTTGGACTACTCGGGCGGCGGCACCCTTTACACCCCGGAGCACGAGAACTACTACTTCTCGGACCTGGGCGGCAGGGACTATGTCATTGAGGCCAAGATCCCGCTGGACGCGCTGCCAGTGCAAAACGATGTGCGCTTCCACCCGGTGCGTGGCATGCGCATACCCATTGACCTGTACTTCCACGACAACGATGGCGGCACCTGGCAGGGCAACCTTGGCCTGTCGCCAGTGAGCACCGATCACCAGTGGCAGAACCCCCAGGAGTGGACCTACACCTGGATAGGCGACACGATGTTCGTCCGCACCGAGGTTGCCCCGGAGCCAAAAGCGCCAACGGTAGTGGCCTATGAACTGCACCAGAACTACCCGAACCCGTTCAACCCCTCGACGGCCATCACCTTCACGCTCCAGAAGCCTGGCCTGGTGAAGCTCGAGCTCTACAACCCGCTCGGGCAGAAAGTGAGGACTGTTGTGGAGGAGCAAATGGCGGAAGGGACCCACACGGTCCGGGTGAACGCCGAAGGATTGGCCTCCGGTGTGTACATCTACCGCTTGCAGGCTGGTGACTTTGTGCAGGCAAAGAAGATGGTGCTGATGCGTTGAGGTGCAGCCTCCTCCAGCTCAGCCACAATGGTCAACCCCGTCGCCCAGCGACGGGGTTGACCAGGCTGGGGGCTGCACCGGATGCTCAGAGGAACCCCTGCACTGGACGATTGCGCGGGGTCAAGCAGAATGTAACAAGCAAGGAACAAGCCATGCGCCGTGTATATGTTGCGTTGCTTGCCGTCATGGTGGCAGTGGCCCTTTCACCGCCATTAGGGGCTCAGACTACCGGCAAAATTGTCGGCAAGGTCGTCGATGCCACCACCGGCGTCCCGCTACCAGGGGTCAACGTAGTGGTGGAAGGCACCGCCCGAGGGGCGGCGACCGATGAAAACGGGCAGTTCTTTATCCTCAACATGCCGCCCGGCACCTACACCCTGCGGGCCATGATGATTGGCTACGAAGCCGTCCGCCTGCAGAATGTCCACGTCTCGGTCAATCGCACGGAAGAGGTGGCGATAAGGCTCAGTCCCACCGTGCTTGAGGGAAAAGAGGTCGTGGTGCAGGCGGAGCGGGTGGTCATCAAGAAGGACCAGACCAGCTCCATTCGCAATGTGTCTTCCGAGCTCATGGACATCCTGCCGGTGGAAAACGTGGGCGCGGTCATTGGATTGCAAGCGGGGGTAGTGGAGGGCCATTTTCGCGGCGGGCGCCTCACCGAGGTGGCCTACCTTGTGGACGGGATGAAAGTCACCGAGTCATTCGGTGGTTCAGGCCGCCACGTGGACCTGGAGCCCACGGCTATTGCCGACCTTGAGGTCATCACCGGCACCTTCAACGCCGAGTACGGCAGGGCAATGAGTGGCGTGGTCAATGCCGTGACCAAGGACGGTGGGAGCGAGTTGCATGGCGCCCTCTCGGCGGATTTGGCCAACTACCTCACCTCGCACAAAGATATCTTCATCGGCCTTCGTGATGAGGAGCTGACGCGCAACCAGGACTACAAGGCGCAACTGAGCGGTCCCGTGTTCAGCGACCGCTTGACCTTCCTTGCTGACTTTCGTTACCAAGACAACAAGAATCACCTCAATGGCGTCCGCCGCTTCCGTCCATCCGACTACAGTAATTTTGAGTCGGACAACCCGGCCCTGTGGTACTCTGAGCATACCGGCGACAGCGCGTATGTACCCATGAATCGGAGCAAGAACCTCTCCCTTATGGGCAAGCTGTCCTGGCGCCCATCGGCGAACCTGAAAGTGGGTCTGCTCTACACCCTCAATCGTGACGAGTGGCACGACTACAACCATGCCTTCAAGTACAACCCGGACGGCATGGCGGCCACCCACCGCGACGCGCACATGGGGGCCCTCCAGCTGAACCACATGCTCTCGCCGCGTCTCTTCTACGAACTCAAGTTGTCCGGTGTCTACCATGACCATGGCTGGTATGTATTCAAGAACCCTCTGGACAAGCGCTACGTACACGACAAGTTTCT
>JAPDPR010000037.1 GCA_034506335.1 candidate division KSB1 bacterium | reverse complement strand
ATACCCCTAGGTATGGAACCGCCTCCTCAACGCAGGCCCATTAGTGGACCCTGCTGGGCTCAAATATAACCACAAATCTCACAAAGTCAAGAGGAAAATTAGCGGAGAAAAGGTGGGAAGGTGCTTTTGTCGCTGTTCAGGCCCTTGGGTGTCCAAAAGAATGACACAGGAGTGCCAACCCGTTTGAGCAGCGCCACCCCAACCTAATAGCGCATCGACTCCACGGTGAGAGGAGTCCTCTTGGGCTGGTTGTTGTAGATAGTACCTACCGCCGCTTTGACTTCCTCAACACGGTCTTCAAGATCGAAGGAGAATTTCTCCAGATCCAGTTCAGCAAGTCTTGCGTGCCGGCTCGTCAGAAGCCGCCATGCGGGGTCTTCCAAGAAGTAGACTTCAAGGCACTCATAGTGCCCGTAGCCCAGTCCTTTCAGGCGGCAAAACAGGTCTGCTATGTGCACCAAAGCTGCCAGGTCCGGGTCTTCTTTGGCCCGGGAGAGGTCGTGGTGGGCGCTCGCTGCTTCGGCTAACCCCTGTTCCAGGCGCCAATGCTCCACCAGCCATTGTCCGAAATCGGTGTGGTTAATGCCCATGACCTCTTCCTCTGCGGCGTGGTAGGTATACCCCTGCGTGTTTACTAAGGAGACCACCTGCGCAAACTCTTCCGGGAAGTTTTGGCAAAGGACCACTTCGCCCACGTCATGCAGCAATCCGCCTAAGTAGGCACGGTCTACTTGCCCGTAGCCAACGGCCTTGGCAAGGAGCTGACACACCAAACCGCAGCCGAATGAGTGCTCCCAAAACGCTTCAATGCGGAAGCGAGCTACCTTGGAGACGAAGGCGTTCACCAACCAGGTGCTCAACACCACGTTGCGCACCTCCCGCAGCCCCATGAAGACGATTGCCTCTTTGAGTGACTGCACCTGGTGCTTTAGGCCCCAGAAGGCAGAGTTGACCAGCCGAATCATGCGCAACGTCAGCACCTGATCGGCCATGAGCACTTCTACCACTTCGTTCAGGTTCGCATCGGGATTCTCCAGCTCCGTCAGCACCTGATTGACGATGGTGGGAATAGTGGGGACGTACTCGACCTTGGCAAGGTAACGGCGCAGCTTCTCCTCTCTACTCTCCTCCCTCATTCCACACCCTCACTTGACACTCGCTGCTCTATCCGCCCTTCAATTGTTTCCGATACGCAAACCCTCCGGGGTAGTGGACTAGGCGAAACCCATTGCGAAGCCCTTGGAGGGATTCCAGGTTAGCCAGCACCAGGTACCCGCCCTCTTGCAGAGCCTCGTACAGCAGGGAAACGAGCGGGGCCCGCGATTGCGGGTCAAAGTGCGCAAGCTCGCCGCAGCAGAAGATGATGCTGATCTTGTTTCTGGGCCCCGCACTGGGCAGTTGCGCCAAGTCGAACTGATCAAAACGCGTGAGCGACCTTAGTTCTGGCGCCACCATCAGCCCCTGCTGTGCTCGGGCCAAATACTGTTCCTTGAGTTCTTGCGGGAGTCCCTGTACATTGAATTGCTCGTACAGTCCCTCTTTTGCCTTCGCCACTGCGGCATTGCTTCGATCTGTGCCCCATACCAGGCAGCGCCACCCTTTCAACAACGTGCTCTGCAATTGGTGCAAAACCATAGCCGCCGCGTACGCCTCTTCGCCAGTACCACACCCGGCCAGCCAGATGATAAGCTCCTTGGTCGCGCCCTCGCTCCGCCGCACGATCTCGGGGATAAACACTGCGCTCAAAGCTTTGAAACGGACAGGGTCGGCAAAAAAGCTCAATGCACCCAGATTGAGCTCATTCAGCAGATTGCTCAGCTCCCCGGCATGAGGCTGTTTCTTGAGGTAGAGTAGGTACTCGGCAAGGCTGGAGAGCCTAGTCGACTCCATGCGCGAGAGGAATTGGCTCTCAAACAGGTAACGCCGCCCATCTGGGAGGTAGATCCCAGACCGCTCGTAGAGGTGGTCGCGCACTGCCAGCACTTCGTCCATGGGCCTTCCTAGTACCTCACTTGGGGATATGACCTTGGGCTAAAAGGACTTCCGGGCGCTTCTCAACAAAAGCGCACAACTTGTGGCCTTTATCGCCGTCCAAATATCGCCTCGATAAGCCGGCGAGCTGTCTCCTGCAAGACCTCGGGACGCTCGTAATGGGCTTCCCGGAGTCTCTGTCGTATTACTTCCAGGCGGTCCTCGGCCGGTTCATTATCGCCTTCCAGTTCACCGAGAAGACGTGCCCAGAATCCAACGTTGGAGGCCTCAACCTCCGGGTGCTCGGCAGATCGCACCTTTTGGTTATCGCCTACCGAGAGCGTACGCGCCTCACCGGAGATTTCCAGCCGGTCCGGCTTTTCGATGCTTCTGTCAGCGTCCAAGGACCTGGGGCCCGGCCTTTGCTTATCGGTCTCTAATTGGCGTGTCTTTGGGCGCCCTGCGTCCGGTGTGTTGTTGACTTCCCCTACGGTCATGCGATAGTCCTTCCGGTTTTAGCCGTTGAATTCAGCCTGGCTCTGCGTCGGACCAAAGTACCGCTTGAGCAATGTCCCATCATTCTGAAGAGAGTTCAGCTCTCTTTGGAAAAGGGATATCTCCTCCCGCAATCTGGCCACGTAGGCTCGATTTCGGCACACGGCTACTTGTGCCGCCTGCTGCACCTTGTGCCGGAGGTAGTGCACGCGCCGGGTGCTAATTGTGGCGGCCTTGTCCATACCCCGCAGCTTTTCCCCCAGGCGAAGAAGGTGGGCTACCACGCGCTGGCGCTCCGCAAGCAATCCCTGCAGCGCCGAGCCCTGCCTGTTTTGTATGCACTCCTCGAGCCGCGCATCACAATCTGCCACCTGTTCCAGCGCGCGCAAGCTCACTGCCAGCAGTCTTTCGAGTTCCATCTCTGCTGCGTTTGGGGTCACCGCACCACGGGCTTTCATGCCTGATGATTGAGCAGCACGCCGAGGACGTGATTCATGCGCGCCACGAGGCGAAGCATCTCCTCCGGAGGAACCTGGCGAATTATTTCGTTAGTCTCCCGGTCAATCACCTTGATGACTGTCCTGCCGGTGGCCTGGTCAACCAGGAAAGCTATCCCTACGTTGACGGCGCTGACGAACTCATTGAGGGCGTGAGCAACCTGCGCGGCCACCTCCGCGGCCATCTCCTGGTTAACCCCCATAGCCTGCGCACCCTCCGTCTTTGAAGGCGGATGCGTTTCAGCGCCTGTGGAGGGGTCCCTCCGCCCCACACTCTGCACTAGTGCGTGGCTCCCGTGCAACGCCTCTGCCTCTTGAATTTCCATGCAGACCCTCTGTACCCTTTCTTGCCTTCCCCTACACAAACTGGTGGACCTGCACGACTATCTTGAGTAGAAACCGCTCAGGAAACTCGAGAGAGAGTTCTGCTGCTGGACCAAGGCATATAATGCTTCTTGCATCGAAGCCAGTTGCTTGCGATAGTACTCTTCCCGGCGCTCAAGTTGCTCGTTCAGCCGTGCAATGCGTGCGTCAATTCGCTTTATCTCGTCCCGGAGAGAGTTTTGCTGCCTGTTTACAATTCCGTTCGAGTCGGTGAATGCTTCCAGTAAGGCGGCCATTCTTGCGGCCACGCCATTGGTCGAGTTGAACAAGGCCTCCACCGCCGAAGGGTCTTCCTCCAACCAAAAACGAAGCTTGCTTGGCTCGCTGAGGGAAGCCTGGAGGGCGCTATTCACCGTAATCCCGATCTCTGCGAGAGTCACAGGCTTGCCACTCTCCAACCCTGAGACCCGTTCGACCAATGCGCTCAGAAGCTGCATCCGGAGCCCAGTGAAGACAGTCTCACCGGCCATAGCACCCCGTGTGTAGCCGGATGAATCTACCGCGGACTTGGCCTTTATGTACGAGGTCACCGTGTTCAGGCTCGCGAGGAAGGCCCTGATTTTGGCCTCCAGTGCGCTCGCGTCTTTGCTGGCAGCGATGGTCACCGCAGTGGTGGCCGGATCGGCATAGTCGTCGTTGGCGACTGTTACACCCCTCAGCGTGTATGTGATGCCGTTGATGGTGAATGTATTCGAAGTCTTGGTGATCTCGTCATCGGCCGAGGTACTGTTGATGGTAAAGCGGGCATCTTGACCGATGACTTGCGTTGCTCCCTCCAGTTTTAGCGTCTGGCTGAGAAAGGTCCCTTCCACGTCTTCCAGGACTATCTCCTCGCTTCCCGTCTCCCTTGCCGTGAGCACCAGCCTGTCGATAGTGTCATCGTAGTAGGCGGTCACGCCGGCCGCCGAGCGATTGATACGCGAAATGATGCTGTTTAGCGTATCAGTGGAAGCATTCCAGGAGATAGTAACGCCGTTGATCTTGAACCTCCCCGACTCCTCCCGGCCCACAGGCGTGTCAAAATTGGCGCGGTACAGATACGTATCTGACTGCACACCGGTCATGTTAGTGGAGTAGGTGCCCGGCGCGATCTTCACCTCTGAGAGAAAGCCATAGGATTCGGGCGATTCACTCAGAACGAGGTCGCTGGTTACCTCGTTGCTCTCGATGACGAAGCGATCGCGAGTGGTGTCGTAGTAAATAGTGGCAGACGCCTCCGCGTCTGTGTTCACCGCCTCCATGAAATCCGCGACCGTGGCATACTCTGCAAGGTCAAAAACCTTGCCATTGATCGTGACGGTGCCATCAGGGGTATGGGCAAACCCTGCCTCGCTCCAGTGCTTGTTGACATTGATTTTCCCCGCCCCAGGTACAACCTGTCCGCTACTAACCACAGACGGGGCAGTGTTCAGGGCGGCGGTACTTTTTACGGTGGTCGCGGTAGCCAGCTGACGGACGCGGAGCTGGTAAGTTCCCGTGGCGGCGCCAGATGAGGCTGTGGCACTCACGAGGTCGGCGTCACTGCTCACCACCCTGACTACGTTAAAGATGGAGTTGGTATTGCTGTCCGCGAGCTCGTCAACAAGGTCCTTGAGGCTTTGAAGGTAGTTTTTCAAGTCCTGGTACATGGCCACGCGAACGTTGACGGTCGACCTACGGTTTTCCAGTTCTGTGACTGGTCGGCGTTCAATGGCCATGTACTTCTGGATGAGGGAGTCGATCGCCGAGCCTTGGTTGAACAGCGCGTCCAATGAAATCATGCCATCGCTCCTTCAGGCGACAGTGCCGGTCTGACAGTCGCTTTCTCCCATGCCGCGCGCAATTCGGTGATAATCGTCCTGGTTTCCTCGAAGCGTCGCGCCTTCACTTGGCGCAGGCAGTAGTCGTAGAGTCTAAAAAGCCCTTCGGCGATCTCCGGGTAATCAAAGTTAAGGCCATCGATAAGCACAGACAATGCCCGTGCTGCCCCGCCACTGTCCTGGCACGCGCAACAGCGGAGAATAAAATCATAAAGGTGAAGCACCAGCTTTTCAGGTGGCGCGGCCAGAATTTCTTGCTCCCTGTAGCTGAGGAGAGGGTTACGTCTCTGGTTCATAGGATTAGATAGGGTTTTTGTCAGTCATCAAAGGCACTGGGCAAGGATAAGGGAGTGGGGTAGCCCGGAATTGGCTACCCCACTCCTGCTGTCTAAGAACGCTACCTGAAGAGTGCCAAGACCGCCTGCGGTCCCACGTTGGCCTGCGCCAGCATCGCCGTGGCCGTCTGCTGCAAGATCAGCAGCTTGGAGGCCTCCAACTGCTCCAGCGCCAGGTCTGCATGCATGATGCGGTTGTGGGCCGCCTCGGTGTTCACCTTCGCGACCATCAGGTTCTCTTCCTGGACAGTCATGCGGTTGACGCGCGCACCAATGTAACTAAGGGCCTTGTTCACATTGGTAATGGCCGCGTCGATCTGGCTCATGTACGCCACCGCATTGTCGTGGTCGTCCACGTTGTTCCCGGCCTTTTCGAATTTAAACACGAAGGAGCCGGTATCGCCCGTAGCCAGACTGCCCAGTTTGAACTTGAAGCCGCGCCCGGTGTCAATGGTGCCGGTTGCCCCGCCAGTTATGGTGGCCTGCGCCGAGGTGGCCAGAGCACCGGTGCCGTTGCTCGTAGAGGAGATCTGCAGCAACGAACCATTGGCGTCCAGCACGCGATAGGTCACCTTGCCGCCCGTGACCGACTTGACCTCGAAGGTATAGAAGCCCTCGAGCAGCTGAGTGCTCCCCGTGTTGATCGTAGCCGAGGAGGCAATGCCCGTCACCGTGTAAGCACCAGGAGCCACATAGTACGCCGAAGAGGTGCCGATGGTGACCGCGCCGCCACCCTGGTCTACTGCAAGGCTGGCAGCAGTGTAGCCGCCGGTATAGCCAACTTCGGAGCTACTCATGTCAAAGGTGAGCACGTCTGAGGTGGCAGGGCCGACCTGGAACACAAAAGAGGTGTCATCGCCACTGAGGACAGGGACCCCGTTCCACGTGGCTTGCTCCACCTCGTCGTCGATTTGCGCAGCTAGCTGGGCAAGCTCCTTGTTGATGGCCGCGCGCTCTTCGCTCCCCAACGTGTCGTTGGCGGCCTGGGTAACTTTGGCCTTCATCTGGCCCAAGATGTCCAGAATCTTGGTCAGGTTACCTTCCACCACCGCGACTAGGTTCTTAGCGTCGGCCACGTTGTTCAGGGCCACGCCCAAGCCTTCCGCTCGCACTTTCAGCTTGCTGGCGATGGTGAAACCGGCTGCGTCGTCGGCCGCCTGGTTGATCCGCTTGCCTGTGGCAAGACGAAGCTGGTGAACGCTCAAATTCCGGTTGATGGTCGTCAGAGCGTTCAGCATGTTCAACGCGGCAATGTTGGTATTGATCCGCGTCAGTTCTGCCTCTGCCATACTAACCTCCTTGTCCTTCTGTCTGCTTCCTTGCTCTTGGGAGGCTCATCGCTGGCCTCCGCACCTTCGCGAACTTGGAATTGCCTTTGCCTCCTCCCGCACATCACCTCCTTCGGGCTCAGATCCCACCAGACCAACCCCTCCCGCATACCTTATCGGCAGCCTTGCGCAAAACTTGAGCACTTTTCTTCTGCACTCGGCCAGGTACGTTGTCGCCTCTGGCGCCTGAAAGGAGTCACGCTTCAACGGGCATGTCGACAGCTTGTGCTCTTTTCGCGCAGGCCTTGAGCAGGACTTGGACGTTTCGACGTGCTTCCTCGTAGTGCGGATTGAGGCGCAGGGCATCTCGATAGGCTGTGACTGCTTCCTCGACCTTCCCCAGCTTTGCGTAGCAGCCCGCCAAATTGTTAAGGAGCTGTGCTGTTTTCATCCCCTGGCCCAGACATTTCTCAAAGAGCTCCGTGGCCTCTTCGATGCGCCCTAAGCGTACCGCAATGTTCCCCATCTGCATGAGGATATCCGGGTGCGGAGGGATAGCCGCAGGCCACCCCCGCTCCCACGCCCTGAAGAGGGCCATCGCCTGCCGGAAATAGTCGCGCGCCTGCTCCCCCGCCCCCAAGTGCAACACACATTCGCCAAGGAAGGCATAAGCAAGGAACTCATAGTCGATGGTTCCCAAGCAAAAGCGGTGAAGAACAGGCGAAGCGAGCACCCGTGCGCGCACCTCTATGAACGAGCCAAACGCACGAGCGGCCTTTTCCCACTGGCGCATTTTCATCCGCACAACCCCCAGGACAAACAGGGCGTCAATGAACTCTGGATTGACCTTCAGGGCCCTTCGACAGAAGCTTTCGGCCTTTGAGAGATCGCCGATCTCCACGTACGAGCAGGCCACATCATAACAAAGCATTACGAAGAGAGTCTCCTTGCCTCCAAAGCAGAGGTCCTCCAGAACCTCGTGCCCTGTGCGCGCGGCCAACTCGAACTGCCTGCGGTTGCGATACATATGAACAAGATTATACCAGGCGAACAGGTCTTGAGGATTCTGTTGGAGTTGGAGGCGTAACAGGCGAGTGGTCCTCTCATACTTGGCATTCATCTTTTCCGGGGAAAGGGCGTAGCCGCAGTGATAAATGCGAATGCTACTCACGATGCTTTGACCCTTGTGCACCAGTTGATTGTGGACAATCCCCTCATAGTGGGCCGTGCCGTGGCGGAATAGCCGTGGGGAATAGAGCTGAGTCCTTCCATAGGGTGTGTAGTTGAGGACGGAGGTAAACACAGCGTGGTGCTCTTTTCCCTGGATTACCCGACGCAGCAATCCTGCATCCTCCCGCTCCAGCTCCTCGTCCGCATCCAGAACAAGCACCCAGTCACTGGTCACCTGGCGCAGGGCCCAGTTCCGTGCTTCGCTGAAGCTGTCCTGCCACGGGTGGTGAAAGAGGCGGGCTCCAAATCCCAAGGCAATGCGCGCCGTGTTGTCGGACGAGCCTGTGTCCACCACGACGATGTCGTCTACAACCCCCTGCACGCTCTGCAGGCAGCGCGGAAGGAGTTCCGCCTCATCTCTGACGATCATGCACAGGCAAACGGTAGGCTGCGTGCCACCTCGCATGCTTCCTGGCTCCTATGAGACGGTGTTCGCCATTTCTCGTTTGAGGATGGCCAAATTGCGTCTGGCCACCTCGTAGTCGGGTTGAAGCTCCAGTGCTGCCTTGTAACCCAAAAGAGCGGCCTCCTCATGGCCCAGGCGCGCATAACAGGTGGCAATGTTGCTAAGAAGCTGCACCTGCGGGGCGCCCAGTTTTAGCGCCCTTTCGTAGAAATAGATAGCGTCCTCATAGAAACCCACCCGCACGCACGCATCGCCGAGCTCCCGGTTTGTCTCCGCAGCATCTATGTGTGCTCCTTTCAGCCGCTCCAGCACGGCGCCGGCTTCCTTGCGGCGCCCAGCAGCCAACAAGGCCCGCAGCAACCCCACCTGCACCCCTACGTGCTTAGGGGCCTGAGAGCGCGCTTTCTCGAGCACCTCGATGGCTTGATCGTATTGACCATTGCAAAGCAAAGCGTGGCCATACCCATTCATGATATCCACATTGTCTGGTGCCAAGCACACAGCCCGCGAGAAGTAGTCCATCGCCACCGCTGGGTCTCCGAGCTCCCGCCACACTTCGCCGAGCTGGAAATAGAGAAACGCATCCTGCACCCCGGCGGCCACAGCCTCCTCCAGCACCTGGCTCGCCCCTTTGAAGTCCTTCTGCACGAGCTTGCAATGCGCCAACCCCTTGAAGAACAATTGGTCCTTCTGCGTCTTAAGAAGCCCTGCGTACAGTTCTTCCGCCTCTGCGAACCTTCCCATGGAAACGAGGCACTGGCCTATGTTGTGCCAGGCACGATTCTCGAAGCTCCAGGAATCCACAATCAGGGTAGAAAAATTGTAAGCCGGATCCGCCTTACTGCGTGCCAACGTTTCCAAGAAGCGCCGGTACTCGGTCATCGCTTCCTGGAAGCGATTTTGCCGGGCGTAGATGGTTCCCAAGGTGAAGCGCAGGTCCAAATTTTTCGGGTATTCAGTCAAGCCCTGCACGCACAGAGCCTCGGCCTCGGACAACCGGTCCACCATCATGAAGCAGTAGGCCAGATCGAAGAGCAGCATGTAGTAGGTAGAGGTCTTGGCGCCTGTGCCGCACAAACGCAGGCCTTCCTGCGCCACCTCGATTGCCTCCTGCCAGCGCCCCTGGTTGCGATATATCCTGGCCAAATTGAACCGAGGAAATGGGTCATCCGGCTGTTCGACGATTTGCCGCAGAAGGAGCCGCTCGCTGCGCGCCTGCTTAGCTGCCATCTCCTCGGGACTCAGGTTGTAGCCATAGTGGTAGATACGAATTGGAGCAGGTGCCGAGGGCCCCTGCACCACCAGCTGGTTGTGCACGATCCCCTCGTAATGGGCCATGCCGCGGCGGAAAAGCCGGCGTGAGTACAGCTGCGAAAACGTGCGATCGGGCATCTGATTCAAGACTGGGAGGAAGAAGCAGGTGACCTGTTCTGTGCGCACCACCTGCCGCAGTACGCTGATGTCCCGGCGCTCCAACTCCTCATCGGCGTCCAACACCAAGACCCAGGCACTTTGTACCCGCTCCAGGGCAAAGTTGCGCGCCTCGCTGAAGCTGTCTTGCCAGGGGTGATGGTAGACCGTGGCGCCAAACGATTGAGCGATCTCCACAGTCCTATCTGTCGACCCCGTGTCGACGATCACCAGCTCATCGACAGCACCTTGCACGCTGGCAAGACACTTGGGCAAGAACCGCTCTTCGTTTTTCACTATGGCACACAGTGCAACGGTGGTCTTTCGCTTCATGCTTGTTCCTTCATTGCCAGACTAGAGCCCTCTGTTTGCCTTCTCAGAAAACGAGCCTCCTCACCAGGGTGTCATTTGAGGGTCCGAATCACACTCCTGCGCACATGCCCATTGCAGCAGCTCACCAGCTATGAGGGCGCCTTCCTTGCGCGAGTGCTCGTTACACCCCCAGTGGGATTCTTTAGCCTGGTTCACAGGCCTTGGCCCCTTCGTCAACACGAGCAAGCAGTAGTTGCGCCTCAGGTTGGCCAGGTGCCAATGCCAGGCACTCCTCCAATAGCCGGCGGGCACGAACGTAGTCGGACCGACGCACGTAGCATTCAGCGAGTTCCTGCAGAATTCGCACGCGGCCCCCTCTGGGTATCCCCACTCCCGAGCCCATCATGCCTGCTTCAACCTGCAGCCGATGCTCGAAGGTCCTGATGGCCTCCTCTTCCCTGCCCGTGCTAAGGTACAAGTGCGCAAGCGCCTCCATAGCCTCCAAGAGTTCCGGATCGAGCTGAGAGGCCTTGGCAAGCAGTGGTTCCGCCTCGCGCAAAAGCCCAAGCTTCACACAGCACATGCCGAGGTGGTAGTGAAGCTCTGCATCTTCTGGGTTGTCCTTGACCAGGCGGTAGAACTGGGCCAACGCTTTCTCGTATTCGCCGTCCTGCTCGTACACATGCGCAAGCGCCGCGCGCAATTCTGTGCATTCCGGGTGGTAACGCAAGCCAAGTTCCAGTGTGTTCACCGCCTTGTCCAGCTGTTCCGTGGCAAGGAAGACCTTGGCCAATCCTCCGGCAGCCTCGAGCGAATCAGGTTTGAGTCGCAGCGCTTCGGCGTAGAAAGCTTCCGCGTCCCTCAGGTTCCCCATCTCCGCCGTGCACTGTCCCATCCGCAGAAAGCACTCCCAATCGCTGGGCTCTGCCATGACCACTTGCTTGAAAAAGGCAAGCGCCTCCGGGAAACGGCGTTGTCGCTGACAGAGAACAGCCAGATTGAAATGCGCCTCCAAGAGATTAAAGTCGAGCGCCAGGGCCTTCCGGAACTGTTCTTCGGCCTCGCGCCACATCATGCGTGCATAGTAGACCTGGCCGAGGTGGCAGTGCGTAGGAGCAGAGGTGGGGTTCAAGGCCAATGCCTGTTCCAGGTAGGGCAAGGCGGCCTCATACTCCCCTTCCTCCATGAGGCCAAGGGCAACCGCTTCAAGCTCCGCAAAGGGCACGCTGCCGGCGACCCCATTATGCGCCGCCCTCGCGGCACGCGGATGAGAAGACGTCTTAACGTCCGCTTTCAACTTCCTGCAGTTCATCCCGCACTCGCTTTCTGAACAAGTCGGCTGCACCCTTAAGGCCTTCGCTCCTCAAGCTCTGCGCAGCAAGCCTGTTCTGTTCGACGATGCGCTCATACACCTCTTCGCGGTGCACCACGACACCGCGCGGGGCTTCGATGCCGATCTTCACCTGGCGCCCGCTAATCCCCAGGAGCTTCACCCGAATCTCGTCCCCGATGGTAATGCTTTCGCCGACTCGCCGTGTCAATATGAGCATGGTCGTGCCGTCCCTGGCTTGTGATACGCTCTAACCGAGCACCGGATGACGCAACGAGTAACTGGTTCCCTCCAGGATGTACTGCTTGGCCAGACGTGCCTTTGGGTTCACCACCAGCGGGGCTTTCAGGTTCGCCGTCACCTCCCGCGGCGATGACCCTATGGTCGTGATGGCAAAAAGTTGGGCTTCTTCAGGACTCTCCAACTGCAAGCTTTCCATAACCTTTTTGGACAATCTCGGGCAGTAGTCTCGGCACACAAAGTGGGGCTCGATAATAGGGAACGCGAGATTGGCATCTTCCACCGATTGGAGCCACTGGAAGGGGAAAAAGCGCTCATCGCCTAAGATGACGAAGCGCGTATAGTGTTCAAAACCCGGCAGGCCCTCGGGAAAGGTGAGAACGGCCTCTTCGTCCAGTTCGATCTCACCCAACACCGCGGTGTTCATAGTTTGTCCCGTCATCATCCACCCTTACCCTCTCATGTTGCGACGCTCATTTCAGGTAGTCGAGCAAGCTGATTTGGCTGATGCTGGCCGTGACGCTTAGTGCCGCCTGGTAGGAGGTCTTTTGTTCCTGGAGCTTTACCACCGCCTCGGCCACATCTGTGTCGGCCACTTGGGACCGCAGACGCTCGAGAAGTATCGCCTCATTGCTCAGACGGTCATGGGTCATTGCCAGATGCTCGTATTGGACGCCAACGCGGCTCTGCACTTCCAGGAGCCGGTCCAGCGCTGCATCCAAGGCGCTCAGGCCTTGTCGCAGTGCCTCGTGGTCGTCGCGTACCAGTGCATTCTTCACCGCTCTGAGCACGTCGAATGCCTCGTTGGAGGCACCAAAGGCCTCAGGGGCGCGGACGTTCACGGTCACTACCGCTGCCTCACCTACCTGCCGCCTCAGTTCGCCGGTACTACCCGCAGCGTTCGCCACCACGCGCAACGGACGGATCAACTGATAGGAGACATAATAGGTGTCCCCGTCGTTCATGCCTCCACCGGAAAGTGCGGTGATGGTGCCCTGCGTGTAATCGACTTGATAGTCCACACCTTCGTTGTAAGTCGTGCCGCTCTTGTCGGTAACCACCACGGTACCTGTGGCAAGTTCCGTGTAGTCGAGAAGGACGGCAGCGCCCACCCGGGCCACAAAGGGTTCATCTTCCACTTCGTCGGTCAACAAATAGGGCGGTGTGGTTGTGTGGGTCCCGGCAAAGACGTACTTCCCTTGCTCCTGTCGATTCGCAACCTGTGTGAGCTGCTCCAGGTACTCGGCGACCCATCCACTCATGGTGCGCCGGTCCTCGGCCGTTAAGGTATCGTTTTGCGCCTGGAGTATCCTGCTTCGCAGTTGCGTGAAAATCTCAACTGAATCCGCCAAGGCCGCCTCGGTGACGGTGAGCCAATGTTGTCCGTCTGCGACATTGTCGAGAAACCGGCGGTTATCGGCGATTGCATCGCGCAAACGGAGCACTTTGGCGGTCCCTGCAGGGTCATCGGACGGCCTGTTGATTCGGTTGCCGCTGGCAATCTGCTCTTGGTGAACATCTATCCGTTGCAGAGAGCGGTGCAAATGGGCAAGGAGGTTGTTGACCAGCATCCGGCTGGTAATACGCATGCCTCGTACTCCGTGCTCAGACCATATTGAGGACGGTCTGCATCAGTTCATCGACCATCGCCACCAGACGTGCCGAAGCCTGGTAGGCACGTTGAAAGCGGATCAGGTCAGCCATCTCCTCATCGAGTGACACCCCGGAGACCGATTCCCGCTTCATTTCCAGCTGCTGCACAAACTGCTCCAGGTTCTCGGACGTGTTCGTGGCAGACTGAATATCCAATCCCAAGGCAGCCACAATACGCCTGAAGAAGCTGTTGATGCTTTCCGTCCCTTGATTGATGACAGCTTGATTCTTGATGCGACTGATCTCCAGGGCAATGTCGCCATTGCCAACAGTCCCATCGCGTGAGGCAGCGATTGCATTCAGGCTATTGAGAATCGCGGGGTGAACGGCGATATCTCCTGCGCCTGAGGTGTCAGGAGCAAAGAATGGGATACCGGAGGACCCGTCCGGAGCGTATCCCTGTTGGTGCACGCGGTTTACCTCCGTGGCCACCGCTGTTGCCACAGTGTCCAACCGGGTCCGATACTGGGGGATAACCGAGTGGATCATCTCCAGCAAACCCCCGATCCTCCCCCCGCGGATTAGGACCTCTCTCCCGTTCACTCCCCAGCGCGGGCTATGCACCACGACCCCCTGTACTGTGGTGGTGGTCACCTCTATGTTTCGCACCTTGTCGCCGGCAACTAACGTCTCGCCGCCCACCGTGACATTCACCATACCGGAAGGCATTTCGATGACTTGCACATCCACCAGGCGGCTGAGCTCGTTGATGAGAAGATCCCGGCGGTCCCGGAAATCGTTGGCCTGCACCCCGCTGCTTTCGGCTTGAGCGATCTGCACGTTAAGTGCTGCGATCTGCCTGCCCAAGTCGTTCACTTGGTTCACGAGGAGCCCTACTTGCTCATCAAGAGACTGCTGGACCGTAGTGAGGCCCCGGTAGACCCGGTTGAAGGCTGCGGCGAGCCGCAAACCCCACTCTCGCACTTGTTGCCGCGCGGACGCCTCTTCAGGATAATTGGCCAGAGTCTGCCAGCTGTCCCAGAAACCTTCGAGTGCCGCGGCTAATCCTGTCTCCGAAGGCTCGTTGATCAGGACCTCTATCTCCTGGAGGGCCATAGCGCGCGCCTGCCACCGCGCGAGCTCTTGGTACTCTGCATTAAGCTGCCAGTCCCACAGGCTTTCGCGCAGGCGTTCGATCTGCGTTACGTCGACTCCGGTCCCCACCATCCCCACCGGTGTGCGAAGCGGCTCCGATGGCGCCATAGACACACGTTGCCGTGAGTAACCATCGGTGTTAGCATTGGCAATGTTATGGCTGGCAACGTGAAGCGCGTGGCTCTGCGCGTGCAGGCCCCGCCGGGCAGTGTTTAGTAGATCGCTTATCCTGACCATTTACTCCGCTCGTCTCACGTTTGCACGGTGAAACACTGGCGATTCGCAGGCTGTTCGCGCCCTTTATCGTCATACACCCCATTCTGTCCCGAAAGCAATCGGATGCTGGTGGTCACCGTGTGCAGGGCACGGTTGAGGAGCCGCTTGTTGCGCAAGTTGGTCTCCTGCACCCTCTGCGTCAGAGAAAGCAAAATCTCCCGCAGTTCCCGTAGCCGCTGGGCATAGTGCTCTTCTACCAGCGGGATGATTTGTGAAAGCGTGGGCTGGCGCGTTTCCATGCCCAGGTGCGTCGAGACTGCCGCCGTCGTCTGCGCCCTACTCCGCTCCACGCGTCGCGTCTCTTCTACCAACTCCTGGACCCGCGCGTTGCTGTGCAGCACCGGTTCCGCTTCCTCCTGAAGCACTGCTTGATGTTGCCGATTGAGGGCTTCAAGTAGGTCCTGGAAAAGCGCCACTTCCCGCTCGATGACTTCCACCAGGTCGTGGAGGGCCTTTTCAAGCTCGTACTGAGGCTCCCGCACGTGCTCTCTTGTGGTTACCTCAGACACCATCCTCCCTTACCTCAGTTCCAGAGGAGTTAGTCGTGGTCAAACGCGATCGGTACTGTTCGGCAGCAGCGAGGACCCGTTCCACGAACCGCTGCGTCTCCGCATAGGGGGGCACACCGTTGTGGCGCTCCACGGCCCCTGGTCCTGCATTGTATGCGGCGAGGGCCCGCTTGAGGTCGCCCCCGAATCGGTCGAGCATCTGCCGCAGGTAGCGCACCCCGGCCGCAATATTTTCTCGGACATCAAACACGTTGCGCACCCCGAGTTCCCGCGCCGTGTGGTCCATGAGCTGCATCAATCCTTTGGCCTTCTTGGCCGAAACAGCGTGAGGATTTCCTGCAGACTCTTGCTCGATCACTGCGTACACAACATGCACAGGCACACTGTACTGTTCACACGCCTCGCGGATGAAGGCATCGTACCGGCTAATGCGCCCAGGGACAGACTGCGAAGGGGCTGGTTCTTTCTGCACAGGTGGAACTTGCTGCCGCACCTGCTGCACCAGATTCCGGTACAGAATGTCGGCTATGCCTAGGCCCTTCGTCTGCGCTATTTTTCGCGCCACCTCAGCCTCAAAAAGGCTTTGATAGACGTCACCGCCCAACCCCTCTCCAAAGAGCCCTTCTTCAGTGCTACATTCGCGCATCGTCTTCAGCAAATGAGCAATGAACAAGGACTCAAACTCCTGGCACACATGGCGAAGTCGCTTTTCCTGTTCAGCTCGGTCTGCGGGCCCAGTGGCAACACGTTGTTGAATCTGCTCGATGCTCACGGTCTGTTCGTTTCTCCCCACTACATGATCACCAGTTCTGCTCGAAGTGCGCCTGCTTGCTTGAGGGCTTGGAAGATGGAGATCATATCGCGCGGCGTTACCTTGAGCGCATTCAGCGCCTGCGCCAAATCACTGACGGTAGCAGTGCCCTCCATGAGCATGACGCTCCCTTTCGCGTTTTCTGTCACGGTGGTCATGGTCTGCGGCACAACTACTGTCCTTCCTTGCGAAAAGGCGGCAGGTTGTGAGATCACCGGAATGGCTCGCACCTGGATGGTCAGATTCCCGTGGGACACCGCCGCCTCCTCAAGGCGCACCTCTTTGCCCACCACCACCGTGCCCGTCCTTTCGTTGATAACCACCCGCGCCACCTGGTCCGGATTCACCTCCAGCCCTTCGATTGTGGCAAGGAGACGGACGATGCCATCGCTCCCCTGAAACTCTTCCGGGATCTCCACCTCAATGGTGCTGGCGTCCAACGGTTTGGCCACCTTTAGCCCCAATGCACTGTCCACGGCTGAAGCTACGCGCATCGCGGAGGTAAAGTCGGGTTCCTTGAGACTCAGCGCCAGCTTGCCCTGTTGGGGCAGTGATGAAGGCGCGCTGCGCTCCACCAGCAGGCCCCTAGGAACACGTCCCACCACCGAGTAGTTCTTGCGGTAGCGCTCGCCACCTATGGTTTCGACGTTGAACCCGCCCACGGAGACGGGCCCTTGTGCCACGCCGTACACTGTGCCCTCATGGTCGGTGAGGGGGGTTAGAAGCAGAGTCCCCCCTTCTAGGCTTCGCGCGTCGCCCAGAGAGGAAACTGTCACGTCCAGGCGTGCGCCCGCACGCACGAACGCTGGTAGGGAGGCAGTGACCATGACCGCCGCCACATTCCTCGCCACCAGGCGCTCCTGCGGCACTTCGATGTTGAAGCGAAGGAGCATATTGCGCACCGACCGTACAGTAACCATGGAGTTGCGGCCGTCCCCGGTGCCATCGAGCCCGACCACCAAGCCGTAACCCACCAGCGGTGTCTCACGTGCTCCCTCCACGGTCACCAGATCTTTCACCCGAACGCCCGCTCGCCCTAGTCCTGGCAGCAAACACATGCACAGGGAGCAAAGGGCTCCCAGGAGCACGAGCGGGCCTTTACAGAGCTGCCATCCTGCGTCCCGCATATGTTTCCACCTCATATATCGGCAGTTGAGCACTTTTCTTGAGATGGCCTTTCCTCCAAGCCCACTGGGTTAGAGGAACCAGTTTAGCAGACGAGCCAGGAAACTCGGCTTCTGTCCCGAATGAACCGCGCCACTGCCCTTGTAGGCGATTTGCGCTTCGGCGACGTTGTACGAGTAAACCGTGTTCTGGGCCGAGATGTCACTCGGCCGCACCACGCCTTTGATTGTGGTGAGCTCGCGTTCGCCGTTGACAATGACCTCTCTGCTCCCCTCAATCTCCAGGTCTCCATTTTCTCGCACCGCCACCACCGTGGCGCTGATGCGGGCTTTCAGGACCCCTTGCCGCTCGGTCTGTCCTTTGCCGGAGAAATCGGTCCCAGCACCTCCACGGAAGCCGGCCAATGGGAGAAAGCTCCTCTGTTTCATCCCGCCGCGCACGTCAATCTCCGCGCCTGTGTTGCGGTCAGTCGTGGTACTGGCCTTGCTGGAGGCCACCGCTTCCTCCACTACCAACACGGTGATGATATCTCCCACGCGGTGGGCTTTGTGATCTGCATATAGCGAGCCACCCGAGGCCACCTGTCCGGCTCCATCAGGAGGCTGGCAAAGGGCCAATCCCATGCCCAAGACACAGGCAAGCACCAGTTTGCGCATAATCGTTCTCCCTGGACTATGGCCTGAGCACCACCAGGCCTGGTTCTTTAACCTCTGCCATGTAGCGGGTGCGACTGTCCACCGCACGGACCGGGATCCGTTGTCCACAGGTCCCATCCTGAAGCGCCTGCACTTTCATGGCGATGGTGAGATTCTTCGCGTCAACCAGCATAGTCACCAGGTCTCCCCGTCTCACTAATGGCGGCAGCTCCAGGTCTTCCGCCCGCAGGATCTGGTCGCGGCGTATGATGCGACGGGTGCGCTTGCCCAAGACGTCGCCTACCCTCAGAATCGGACTCCCCTCAGTAGCCTTGACCTCACGCCATTCCAGGCCCACATCCGCCACAGAAAGTAGCTCATGTCGATTGATCAACCGCCGCGCCACCACTACTTCTGCGAACCGGCGAATCGTGGCCAGCACCTGCCCTCGCCCCAGCACTACTCCCCCGCGCATAGCCTCCACCACGAACAGCTTCTTGCCAGCGAGTGTGCCCGCCCCATCTGTCGGCCGCGCGTACAGGCTTTCCGCCACCGCCACATACTGCCGCAATGACCCTTGGATGGGACCGCACTCGACGGCCAGTTCCTGGTTCGAGGCTCTGCTCGCCGATGCCACGTAGCGAACAATGGCCGCCCGGACTGCCTCCTCAGTGCTCTGCTGTCCCGAGGCAGATCGGGTTACCAGGCATGTCACCAGCGCCAAGGTCAGAGCCGTGCAACGCCTGGGCATGGTGCTACCGCTTCAGATTCGTGACAATGCCCAGCATGTCGTCGGCAGTCTTGATGGCTTTGGAGTTGATCTCGTAGGCACGCTGCGCGACGATCATGCTCACCATCTCTTCTACCACCTCAACGTTTGAGGCCTCCAAATACCCTTGCAGCACCTCACCAAAGCCTTCGCTTTGCGGCGTTCCCGGAATGGGCTCGCCAGAAGCGACGGTCATCTCATACAGATTGTCGCCGATGCTCTTGAGGCCGGCAGGATTGATGAACCGGACCAGTTCCAATTGTCCCACATCCTGGGGCTCGCTGCTCCCAGCCACGGTCACGGTAACCGTACCATCCCTGCCCACGTGAACACTCTGGGTATCCATTGGGAGACTGATCTCCGGCTGCACCGCGTACCCTGCCGCAGTCACAAGCTTGCCGTCCGCCGACACTTTGAAGGAGCCATCCCGGGTGTAGACCATCACTCCGTCAGGACGCAAAACCTGGAAAAACCCATCTCCCTGGATGGCAAGGTCCAGCGCGTTTCCGGTAGCAGTGAGGTCCCCCTGCGTAAAGATCCGCGGCGTCGCCACTGGCCTGGTGCCGCATCCCACTTGCAGTTGCGCCGGCGCCTCCACCCCAGCCACCGTCACGGCTCCAGCAGGACGGATGGTCTCGTAGAGCAAGTCCTGGAACTCCACCTTGCTCCTCTTGTATCCCGTAGTGTTCACGTTAGCAAGATTGTTGGCAATGGTGTCAATGTACAACTGCTGGGCGTTCATCCCGGTGGCCGCCGCATGCATTGCTCTATTCATGAGTTCTCTCCTCCTGGCCCTACTGAATTATCTCAGCTGGGACACTTCGTTCACCGCGCGCCCAAGAGTATCGTCTTGGCTTTTCAGAGCCTTGGCGTCTGCCTCAAACAGACGGAAGGCGTACATCATGGCTACCATTTCCCGCAACGGATCGACATTGGATTGCTCCAGATATCCTTGGTGCACCCGAGTCTCGGCGGGTATTTCGGTGACTACGTTCTCGCTAGGCACCGCGAAAAGCCCTTGTCCGCACCGTTCGATCGCCCGCGCGTCGGCAAAGCTGACGATACGCAACCGATCGATTATCACCCCATCCCTTATCACTTCGCCCTTCGCACTGATACTCACCCCGTCGCCCACGGCAATCTTTCCCCGTTCACCCAGCACAAAAGCTCCATCATGAGTCACCAGATTGCCCTCTGCATCCAGGGCAAAGGCGCCGTTCCGCGTGAGAAAGGTTCCCCGCGCCGATTGCACCACGAAAAAGCCCGGTCCCTCCAACGCAAGGTCCCACGGATTATCCGTTTTCTTCAACGCACCCTGGCTCAGATCCAGGGCCTCTTGGCTGTGGAGGTCAAAACCACTTTCTGCCTGCTCCAACAGGGAAATGAATAACTTGCTACTCTTGTAGCCCGTCGTGCTGACGTTGGCCAAGTTATTGGCGATGAGATCCTGCGCCAAAATGGTGGCGTGCATCCCCTCTGTGGAATACTCAATCCCTCTTATCATCTTTGCTCCTGCCTGGCTTATGCGCACACATCCAAGTTCTGTCCCAGGTGCCCCGGTCGGGTACCCCCCGGCTCAGGTTCGAAGCGCACTGGCGCTGCATCATGGCGTTCGAACGTATCTGCTCCTTCGTGCGTAGCCTTAGCATTCTTCTGTTCCAGTTCCTTCTCCTGTTTTCTGCGGTTGCCTTCCTGCTCCTGGAAAAGAGAGTCGAACCTTCGCTCCCGGTCCTGTTCGCGCACTCGCGGCATGACCCGGTAATTGGCGTCTGTCGGTAGCGGCGCAAGGGGACGAGCATTGTCCAGGGAGTCCGCCATACCGGCCTCACGTCATCAGCCTCTCATCTCGCCGCAGTTGACTTCGGATGCTGAGGATGGTTTGCGTGTGCAATTGACACACCCTCGATTCGCTGATCCCCAGAATAGTTCCAATTTCTTTGAACGTCAGCTCCTCGTAGTAGTACAGCACCATGATCAGTCGTTCCCGCTCTGGCAGGTCTCGCAGCACCGCTACCACTCGCTCCTGCAGTTCTCCGCGGTCGATTTGCTCGTCCAGCTGCTCAGGATACTCAGTCCCTTCCGGCACGTCCCGCGCCCATACCTCGCCGTCCTCATCCCAGAGGGGGGTATCGATGGACAGCACTTTGGCAGCGCCCACCTCGCTGAGCATCGAGTGATACTGTGGCAAATCTACCCCCAGGCGTGCTGCCACTTCCTCTTCCGTGGGGCACCGCCCCAACTGGCCGCACAACTCGTCAATGACTCGCTCGATGAGCGTGGCCTTGTGGCGTAGGGAGCGCGTCGCCCAATCCATTTGGCGCAACATATCTAAGATGGCACCGCGGATGCGTGGGATGGCGTAGCTCTCCAACTTGGTGCCTTCCGATGGATCGTATTGGTCTATGGCCTGGATGAGGCCTATCACACCGGCCTGGAACAGCTCCTTTCGATCCACGAATGAAGGCAACGTAGCGAACATGCGACCGATCACCCGCTTGACCAAGGGCAAGTACTTCATGATCTGCCGCTGCCGCTCGGTAAGCTGTTGCGCCGTCCTGTATCGCGCGACGATCTCCTTGTGTCTTCCCTTCACCACACCACGTCCCAGTTATCGCGCTCACTTGCCCTGCGGCTCAGTCCGGGGTGTTTCTTCTCTTGCAGATTGGCGGAAATCCCGCCTCAATCCTATGATCGAGAACCACACCCAGATACTTACCACCACGAATCCCACCACCAGTGCTACTCCGGCCACCACTGCCGTGCGCATCAGGGTAGTCGAGAAAGGGACGTCGCGGAACACGCATACCACCAGGGTAAGGAACGCCAGGCAGCTCGCCACGATGATGATCATGTGTCGCACCGGGGTGGCCCTCCTGCGGAACGTGCAAGCCTCACTGCCAGAGCACGGATGCATTCGGCTGCTGGGGCCGAAGGATACTCGAGGATCAGGGGGCGCTGGCGCTTCACGGCGTTGGGCACGCTCCAGTCTCCCACTATGTGCCCGGCCAACGGAATCTCGCGTTGCAAGAAATGCCGCACTACCAGGGAGAATCGCTCCCACACTTCATACGCCTCTTGCGCTGACTCCACCATGTTTAGCACCAGATGCATGGGGAGCTCCGGTCGCGCGCGGTGCAGGACCTTCACGAGAGCGTAGGCGTCGTTAATTGCCGGAGGCTCCGGCGTGGTGACCACCAGCACCTCATCTGCGCTCGCCACCACTTCCACGATCTCAACCGTCAGCCCTGCCGCGGTGTCCATGAGAATGTGGTCCAACCGATGGCGCCACGGACCAAGACCCTCTACCAGCCAGCGTGCGAGAGAAGGCTGGCCTGCGTAGAAGTCACTTAACCCTGAGCTTCCTGGGAGGATCCTCACACCACACTCATGTTCGTGGATGGCCTCATCGAGGCTCTTCGCGCCACACAGCACGTCGCGCAAAGTGGTCGGCAAGGTCACACCTAACAACAGGTCCACGTTGGCAAGGTTGTGGTCCGCGTCCACCACAAGCACGCGCTGTCCCTGCTCGGCGAGAGCAATGCCCAGATTGAGCGCGATGTTTGTCTTTCCCACCCCACCTTTGCCGCTTGCTACGGCGACCAGTCTGCAGGTAGCTTCCTTTGACCGGCGTACTATTTCGCGAACCGTCTCCAGTTGGTCGCGTTGCATACCTCAATACCTCACCATCATCCTGGCCAAGCGGTGAGGATTGGCCAGCTCAATGTCTTCGGGAATGCTCTGTCCAGTGGTCACGTAGGAAATGGGCTTGCCAATCTTATCCAGGACGTTGAGCAATGAGCCGAGCGTCCGCGTCTCATCCACTTTGCTCACGATCAAGTTGTGAACGGGCAAGACATCGAACCGCCTCGCCATGGCCACCAGGTCCGAACCCTTCATGTTTGCTGGCAGCACCAGGTGCACCTCTACCCGCGCTGCTGCCCGCAAGATCTGCTTGAGCTCGGCGATGTGCTCTTCATCCTTTTGCCCTCTGCCGGCGGTATCGATCAGAATCAGATCGCAATCCTTATGGGCCTCGATGGCCGCCCGAAGCTCTTCCGGCGTATACACAGCGCTCATTGGTAGCTGGGCGATACCCGCAAAGGTGTTCAGGTGCTCCAACGCCGCCATGCGATAGGTGTCGGCCGAGATGAGTGCGATTTTCTTCTTGTAGTGGTACTTGCCGCTCACCGCCAACTTGGCCAGAGTGGTGGTCTTGCCAACGCCGGTTGGGCCCACGAAAGCGACCACCTTGGGCGTGCCGTCCCGGCAGTGCAGAGGCCCCGCCGTCCGGATTAGTCCGGCGATCTGCAGCAGGACGCGCTCTCGGAGGCGTTCGCTGCTGGCAGGTTCGTCCCCGCCCAGAGCATAGGCGGCAGTGCGCACCAGCTGCGCCGCAAGTCTGGGGTTGATCCCACTCTTGAGCAAGGCCGTGCGCTCCTTTTCCAAGAGCGGGCCCAGCGGCGTGGGCAGCGCAGAGACCGAGCCTCTCTGCCCAGTGCAATCTCGAGCAGCCGCCGGCTTTTCTTCCGTTTCCTGGATTCCTGTACGCTTACCGTCCCCCGATTCCCCTTCCTCGCGCGTGAGAGCCGACACCCCAGAAAAAGACACAAAGCGGTCAAGGCCACCCCTCTCTGCGTACCCTCTGCTCCGCCCCGCTGTCGTTTTCCCCCTCTCTTGGTCAGCCGGAGACACGGCATCCTCCAAAGCAGCCACCACCTCCACTTCTTCCGGCTGCAAACAGGAAAGAATGCCCTGCTTCGGCACCTTGTAGGTCTTCAGAATGACGGCATTCTCGCCCAGTTCTGCCTTAACCTGGGCCAGCGCCTTATGCACCGACCGAGCTCGATACCGCTTCACGATCATGCGTTAGCCTCACTATCCCGATCGACTCCACATTCACCGAGGCCGGGAGCTCGCCAAAGGAGATGACGGTCACATTGGACAGAACCGGCTCGATGAGTCTGCGGAAATGCATGCGCGTTTGCGGCGAGGTGATGATAATCGGTTGCCGCCCTTCCTTCGCCACTCTCTCGACTTCAGCAGTGATGGCGCGATAAAGCTGTTGGAGGGTGTGGGGCGGCAGAACCACGCCGGTCCCCACATCCACGACTCCGGCGCGCTTGACCTCCTCGCTCATCTTCCTAATGAGCTCGTCGATCTCGGGGTCGAGGGTGATGGCGCGCACGACACCATCTTCGTCCTGGCAGCGCTTGGCGATGACATGCCCGAGACTCTGCCGCACAAGCTCGGTCAAGGTATCCACGTCCTTCACCACTGGCGCATAATCAGCCAACGTCTCCAAGATGGTGACCAGATCGCGAATGGGGACCCCTTCTTTTAGCAAGTTCTGCAAGACCCTTTCGACGGTGCCCAAACTGAGCTGATTCGGCACAAGGTCCTCAACTACCGCCGGGTGGTCTTTCTTGAGCGTGTCCAGCAGGTTTTTGACCTCTTGCCGCCCGAGGATGCGGTGAGCCTGCGCGCGCAGCACCTCCATCATGTGCGTAATGAGCACGGCGGCCGGTTCCACCACGGTGTAGCCCGCCACCTCTGCCTGTTCTCGTTTAGAAGGTTCGATCCATTTGGCCTTCAGCCCAAAGGCGGGTTCCACCGTCTTTATGCCCTCGATCTCCTCGGTGGCAGTGCCGGGGTTTAGTGCCAACAACCGGCTCAGCATCAGCTCGTGCCGAGCGACCTCCTCCCCTCGCACCTTGATCACATACTGGGTGGGCTTGAGCTGAATGTTGTCGCGGATCCTAATGGGCGGCAGGACCATGCCAACTTCCATGGCGAACTGCTTCCGCATCTGAGTAATGCGATTCAAGATGTCGCCACCTTGTTCCGGATCAACCAAGGGAATGAGGCTGTACCCGATCTCCAGCTCCAGTGGGTCAATCCGCAGGTACTCTTCCACCTCCTTCTCTGGCTCCACGGGCTTTTTGGTCTGCGTCGCCTCCTCCTGTGCCTGCCTTTGGGCGGTGCTCACACGATACCCGATGAATCCGGTGGCTGCGGCCATGAGGAGAAAGGGAATGGTAGGAAGCCCTGGGGCTACTGCCAAGAACAGGAGCACGCCTGAGGTGACGAAAATGGCCCTGGGGTTCGCAAAGACTTGGGAGAGCACCTCTCGCCCCAGATTCGACTCAGACGCAGTACGGGTGACGACAATGCCGGCGGCAGTGGAGATTATGAGCGCAGGAATCTGCGACACCAGACCATCGCCCACGGTCAGCACAGTGTAGGTGCGCAACGCCTCGCCGATGCTCATCTTCATTTGCGCCAAGCCGATAATGATGCCGCCCACGATGTTCAGGGAGGTGATCACTAGGCCCGCCACTGCATCACCGCGCACGAATTTGCTCGCACCGTCCATTGCCCCGTAGAAATCGGCTTGGCGGCTAATTTCCTCCCGGCGTCGCCGCGCCTCTGCTTCATCGATGAGCCCAGCGTTCAGATCGGCGTCCACAGCCATCTGCCTGCCGGGCATGGCATCCAACGTAAACCGCGCGGCCACCTCTGCGATTCGCCCCGCGCCCTTTGTGATGACCACAAAGTTGATGATGACCAGGATCAGGAAGATGATGAGGCCGACAACATAGTTCCCCTTCACTACGAAGCTGCCGAATGCAGAAACAACGTGTCCTGCAAAGGCGTTGCCCAAAATCAGTCGCGTGGTGGCCACGTTAAGGGAGAGGCGGAAAAGCGTGACGACGAGCAACAAGCCAGGGAATACTGAAAATTGCAGCGGCTGGGTAATGTACATCGACACCAGGAGAATGGTCAGCGACAGGGCGATGTTCATCGCCAGCAGAAAGTCCATGAGCTGCGTAGGCATGGGAAAGATCATCACGATAAGGATGACGATCACCCCCACAGCCAAAATGATGTCGCCGTTGCTCCCGAAGTACCGATTGACCGCCATCTACAGGCGCCTCCTAAAGGGTTTGCTTGCCATAAGCTCGCTTGTAAAGGCCGCTCTTGAGGCGATAGACATATGCCAAGATCTCCGCCACCGCCTGGTAAAGCTCCAACGGAATCTCCTGTCCCACGGCGGTCTTCTTGAAAAGCATTTGAGCAAGCCAGGGGTTCTCCACGATGGGGATATCGTGTTGGCGAGCAACTTCTTTGATGCGCTCGGCGATGCGGCGCGCCCCCTTTGCCACCACCTTTGGTGCAGCCATTTCATGCACGCGGTACATGAGTGCCACCGCCACGTGCACGGGGTTGGTGATGACCACATCCGCTTGTGGCACGCTGGCCATCATGCGCCGGCGGCTCCTTTCGCGCATCAGACTGCGAATCCGCGCCCGCACTAACGGATCGCCCTCGGTCTGCCGGTACTCTTCCTT
Source organism: candidate division KSB1 bacterium (assembly GCA_034506335.1). NCBI lineage: Bacteria > Pseudomonadati > Candidatus Zhuqueibacterota bacterium. Next base: position 13,459 of record JAPDPR010000037.1, on the reverse strand, counting down.
GACCTCCTCCTTGGTCATGCGCAGCTGTCTCTCCCATTCGTATCGCTGGTAGGCAAAGTCGAACACTGCCATGACCAGCAGCGCAAGGGCGCTCCGGAACAGCACGTCGAATCCCGTTCGCGCGGCAAAGCCTAAGATCTGCCCCGCGCCCTGCTCCACGAGCGGAAAGAACTCGCGAAAATGTGCGCGAACAGTAGCAAAGGCAATTAGCCCGACTACAACCAGCTTGAACACCCCTTTGGCTAGCTCCACCAGCGAGCGAGTGGAAAAAATCCTCTGCAGCCCGCGCACTGGGCTGATCTTGCTCAGCCGGGGAGTCAGCGGTTCCGCCGAGATCACCAACCCCCCTTGTAATGCATTTGCCAAAAGGCCGATTACCATCAGTGCCAGCACCAAGGGAGCCATCATCGTGAACACGAGGCCGGCTGCAGCCATGGCCTGCCCAGGCAAAGAGTCCACAGTCAGCTCGATGTGAGCCATACCCCCAAATATCGCACGAGCCGTGCGCGCGAACCCACCCACAAGAAGACCGCCGCTGACCCAGAGTGCACCGCAGGCAGTGAGGAGCAAAAGGGCCGAATTCACCTCCACACTGCGAGGTACGTTGCCCTTCTCGCGGGCCTCGCGCCGCCGCTTAGGAGTTGCGGGTTCTGTCCTGTCTTGATAAGACCATTCGGGCATAGCACTATCCAGCTCACATCAATCTGAGCAGACCCATCAGGTCCACCTGGAGTTCGGAGAAGAGCTTTTTGCACGCCAGTGCAAACACGGGCATTGAAAGCGCAAGTACTAACAACCCTATGGCAATATTTGCCGGCAAGGCGGCGAAAAACACGTTCATCTGGGGCACGGTGCGAGCCAGCACCCCTAACGCCACACTGGTGAGCAACAAAGCCACAATGCCAGGAGCACTGATGCGCACACCAGCGCTAAAGATGGCACCAGCCATCCTCACCACTTTCTCCACCAGTCCTCCTGACAACGATCCTCCTAAAAGGGGCACCGACTCGAAACTGTGGGCTAGGGCTCGCAGCAGAAAGTGGTGCCCGTCGATGGCCAGAAAAAGGAGCAAGGCCACAAGTTGTTGCGCCTGCCCGATTAACGAGGCCTGTTCTCGCGTCTGCGGATCGGCAGTCGTCACGATGGCCATGCCCATCTCCATGCCCACCAAACTGCCACCCAACTCCACACCAGCAAATACCATTGCCGCCACAAAACCGATGCACATACCGATGAGCACCTCCTTGGCAAGCACAAGGAGCAGTGGCATGACCTGTGTCGGCAACTCCACTTGCAGCCCCCGCAACACCGGGAAAAGCACCGCGGTCAAGAAAAGCGAAAGGCCGATCTTGGTTGCCGGGGGCACATTCTGGTGGCCAAAGACAGGGTAGAGCGCCACCACCGTGGCGATGCGCGCCAGGGCCACGAAACCGACGAGCAGTTCACCCAGCTTGAGCCCCAGCATTGACCCTCCTACCTGCTCATCATTGGCAGCTGACTGTACAGGCGCACGGTGAAGCTTATCAGCGTGCGCAGCATCCACGGCATGAAGACGATCAGCGCAACCACCGCTGCGATAATCTTCGGCACGAAGGTGAGGGTCATCTCGTGCACCTGCGTCACTGCCTGCAGCATACCCACTACGACGCCAACAATCAAGCCGGCTAGTAACACGGGCGCAGCCAAAAGCAGCGCTGTATAAAACATCTGATACGCTATGTGCAACACGTACTCTTCCGTCATGTAGGCATCTCCTCTATACAAATCCCGCCACTATGGAGCCGACGATGAGGTTCCAACCATCCACCAGCACAAATAGGAGGAGCTTGAACGGCAGCGATATCATGGCTGGCGGCAGCATCAGCATCCCCATCGACATCAGGAGACTGGAGATCACCAAGTCCAAAAGGAGAAACGGAACGTACAGGAGAAAACCGATCTGGAACGCAATGCGCAGCTCGCTAATGACGAACGCCGGGATCAGCACATGGGTGGGCACCTGGTCGCGGCTGTCCGGCTTGCCCATTTTGGCCAGGTTGACAAAGAGGGCCAGGTCCTTTTCCCGCGTCTGCCGGAACATGAACTGCCGAAGGGGCTCCACTGCTTTGCCGAAAGCCTCCTTTTGGGACAGCTCCCCGCGCATATAGGGCTGGAGCGCATCCCTGTTGATGTCGTTCCACACCGGACTCATGATGAACACCGTGAGGAAAAGAGCTAGTCCGACCAGGATCTGCGTAGGCGGTGCCTGCTGAGTTCCCAGCGCATGGCGCAAGAATGAGAGAATCACCACGATACGGGTGAAAGAAGTCACCATGATCACAAAGGCTGGCGCCAACGAAAGGAGCGTGAGAAAGAGAAGAATCTGCAGGGAAACAGCCACCTCTCCCGGCTTCTGCGCACGGTCCAACGTGACCGAGAGCTTCGGAATGCCGAGGTCTTGGGCAGCTACACCCGCCGCGAGGATGCACATTGTAAGCAGTGCCACAGTGGCTATCGCAAGGCGGCGCCGGGATCTCGTACGCGATACTTTCCTCTTAGGACGCATGAACGCCGCCTCCTTTCAGCAGACCGTTGAGATAGGCCGCAAAGGAGTGACCTCCAGATTCCTTGCTCGAAGAAGCAAACGCTGCGACGCGTTCAGGCTCCTGGATTTCGCTCAGCAAGGTAATCTGCGAATCGGTTACGCCGAGGATCAGCACGCGGTCAGCGGCGAGCACGGCGTACAGCGCTCGCTTTGGGCCCAATAGGGTCCACCCCACTACGCGCAGCTGGGCCGTTTGCATACCATTGCCGCCACGGCCTGAGTACCGCCGCAGGAAGTAGGCGCCAGCCCAGATGAGCGCCACCACCGCTGCCAAAGCGAGAAACATGCGCATGAGCAACGTCCCGGCGCCAGGTTCAGACGTGCGTAGACCAACTCCCCCCGCCCCGGTTTGCGACGGAGCGCCAGAGGAGGGGAACACGTCGAAAGCGACCACTGCTAGCGCCGTCATCGCTACAAGTCCAGCCACAGCAAGAAGTGCCCGGCGATGACGGCGCCACTGCTGGCGTATCATTCGGGCCTCCCTTCTCGTGCCGCGTTCAAACGCTCACTTGCGCCCACCAGCGCGGTGATCCGCACCCCAAAATTCTGATCCACTACCACCACTTCCCCCTCGGCGAACTTTTTGTTGTTCACGAGCAGGTCCACCGGCTCTCCGGAGAATTTGTCCAGCTCCACAACTGCCCCTGGGCCCAGCCCAAGGATACTTCGAATGGTCATGTTCACGCGTCCTAGCTCCACGGACACCGGCAGCTCAATGTCCATGAGCAGATCCAGGCTGCGCGTGCCGCCCACAGCATAGCTTTGTTCTTCGAGGGCAGGGAACACGCCCGGGCGTACGTGCACCTCTCCCGCATCGCCCTGTTCCGAGGGAAACCCTTCCGTCTGGTTATCTCCAATCAGGTCCGCCACCAGAGAAGGCGAAATCAGGACAACAATCCGCGAGGCGAGCTGGCCCACGGTCACGTCGAGCAGCGCCATTTCGAACCCGGTCAAAGGGCTCACATCCAGGCTGCTCTCATAGTCGAGCTTCAGGTTCCCGAATTCGCCTTCCCGGCCGGAGTGTTGGTGCCACGCCTCTGCCAGCGCATCCAAGGAGAGCCGTATCATCCCCTCTAACTCGGCAAGGTCGCCTCTATCGGACACAGTTAATGGAGCCTCCTTGCCAGCAATGAGCCCGGCCGCCTGGAGCATGAATTGACGATCCACCAGCCCCAGCGCGCCCAACTCTTCTCCTGCCCACCCGACCTGGATGGCTGCGTGCGGCCCCGGAATGGCGCTGCGAAGAGTGCGAACCACAAAAGGTCCCACCTCGCTCACCCTCGTCTCCACCGGCACGCTGCTGATGGCAGATAACTGTTTGTTTGCGGCATCCACCAGGAGGTCAAGTACATCCCTGAGTGCAGCTTCTCGTGCGTTCATGCCATTACACCTCACGTTCAGTCCAATCGACGATCTGCACTGCCTTCTTTCGCCCCACCACGCCAGGTCTCCCGGTGAGCACCCTGGCACCGCTCACTTCGATAGGGAGCGGCTCGTGGATCTTCTGGTCCAAAACTAAGACATCCCCCACCTGGAAATCCAGCAACTCCTTCAGGGTCACGGTGGTGCCCCCAAGGAACACCCGGAGGATCATGTCGGTGCTCTCAACCACCTCACTGATCTGCCGCTTAGTGTCCGGGGTGCTCCGCTTGGCGGACACAGTGAGCCAGTTTTGTGTCCCAAGTTGACGAAGCACCGGGTCAAGCACAAACAGCGGCAAGCAGATGTTCAACCCGAAACTCAGCTCCTTGACCAGTACCTCCCAGGAAAAGAGAAGACAACTCTCGCTCGCAGAGGCAATCTGGGCCAGACGCGGGTCCGCCTCGAAACTCTCCATCTTGATGGTCAACGAAGAGGCCCGCTCCCAAGCCTGCCGGTAGAGTTCGAGAAAACGCTCAACCGAGCGCTCTGCAACCCGTTGTTCAATACTGGTAATCGGGCGCGGCGGCAACTCACTCTTGATGCTTCCGCCAAACGAGCGCTCCACGATCAGGAGCACCATTTGCGGGTTCACCTCGATGATTCCCTTGCCTTCCAAGTTAGTGATGGAAAAGACCCACACGCAGTCCGGGTCGGGCAGGGAGTCGACAAACTCCGCAAACGCAAACAGGTTGACCCCCATAAAGCGGACGTCCACCACCATGCGCAGCAATGTGGTCAGGTAGGTGGACAGGGCACGGGCAAAGTTTTCATGGATCGTCTGGATGCCTCGCAACTGGTCCTTAGTGAGACGACCGGGGTGCCTAAAGTCGTAAGGCACCACGTGCCCGATCCGGGGCCGCGAGTCCACACCCGCGGTGCCCCCTTGCTGTCCTACATGGGTATGAGTCCGCGCTGGGCGCATATGCCACCTGTCCTCACTGAACCACGTACTTTGTAAACAGCACCCGCGTCACGCGGCCAGTACGCAATAACTCATTCACCGCCGAGCGAATCTCCTCCCGCAGGACCTCGCGGTTGTCTGAATTCGAATACCACCACACTCCTTTCCTAGACAGCAGGGTATTGAGATTGTCTTGAATGATAGGCAGCTTCTGCTCAATCTCCTTCTGGGTCTCCTTTGTGTCCGAGATGAAGACCAGAGACAAGACCAGGTATCGCTCGCCCCCTGAGAACGCCGGGTTGACTACGAGGTCCTCAACGGAAAACATTGACTCAATGCGCAAGTCAGCAAGGGGCTCGGTGGGTGTGGCCTCCTTTGCGGTTCCCTCCTGCGTTTTGTTCCCTTGCGTTTTCGCCTGAGCCGGTGGTTTCTGCTCCTGCTGCGGTGGAGCTAACCGCTTCTCTGCTGCCGGCAGCACCACCAGGACCATGACTGCATATGCCAGACCTGCCTGCACGGCTAAGGCGGCAAGCCCAATAAGAAGCCTTGTCAGCAATCTCTTTCCACCAGTTCTTGACGATTTGCTGACGTGCTCCGACTCCCGGGTGGGTGGTTCACCCGGTCGCCTCTCGAGTAGCAGCTCCTCGCCTTTGCTCGGTTCATCCATTGCCACAATGTCCCTTGTTTGTGCTTAACTATTGGGAGTACTGACCTGCTCCTCCGCTGTAAGTGTCCTCCCAGTTCAGAAAAATTTCTACACGCCGATTCTTGGCACGATTCTCCGGTGTGTCGTTGGCGGCGACGGGCCGGTACTCACCAAATCCGGCCAACCATAGGCGCGTGGGGTCCAGGCGCTCCTGGTAAACAAAGTGCTCCACCACTGCCAAGGCGCGCGCCGCAGAGAGCTCCCAGTTCGACTTGAAGGCAGGCCCCGCCGTAGGAGAGCTGTCGGTGTGCCCTTCCACGCGCACCTCGCAATTGATCTCCCGAATCATCTCAGCTATGTCATGGAGAATCTCCTGCGCGGAGGGCTTTAACACTACTTGCCCCGGCTCGAAAAGCAGTGGGTCAACGATCCTGAACCGAACACCATTGGAGAGCAAGAAAACCTCCACCCCTGCAATCTCTTTGGCCTGCATGGTGACTGTCTTCTTGCTGGGCATGTTGATCACCAGGAGATCCTTTTTCAGCACCGAACGGTCTACGGTGGAAGGCGTCTGTGTCTTGACCACCTTCCGCCCCTCCTCTTCAGACAGCACGCCCAATGACCCGCGGAGGGAGCCCATTGCCTGCCTAAACTTGACCAACTCCACCACCGAGTACGAGACAATGAGGATGAAGAAGCACAGGAGCAAGGACATCATGTCGCCATAGGACATGATCCAAGGCGCGGCCACTCCCTCTTCTTCTTTTTTCTTGCGCGCGATCATGCTGCTGCCTTCTGTTTGGCGCCTATTCCGGCTTTTTCCAAGGTGTTAGCACTGGCGCGCAGCTGCGGTGCCAGGAACGCTAACAATTTTTCGTTCAGAATACGGGGATTGTCGCCTGCCTGGATGGAGGCAATTCCTTCGATGATCAGTTCCCGCTGTTGCACCTCCTGCTCGGAGCGGGTCTTTAGCTTACCGGCGATGGGGAGAAAGATCAGGTTTGCCAGCACGACACCCCAGAAGGTGGTCACCAGGGCCACGGCCATGCCCACGCCGATTTTGGTGGGATCGTTCAAGCGCGAAAGCATCGAGATAAGGCCGATGAGCGTACCCAGCATGCCAAAGGCAGGGGCATAGCTGGCGCCCGCGTTAAAGATGCGCTGCCCCAGGGCGTGCCGTTCCTCGAGGCTCACCAGCTCGGTGGTCAGCAGGCTGCGCACTAACTCTGGGTCCACACCGTCTACCAGCTGCCGCACCCCTTTCTTGAGAAACTCGTCTTCGATCTTCTCCAGTTCAGACTCCAGGGCCAGGAGCCCTTCCAGGCGCGCCTTAGCGCTCAGCCGCACTAATGTGGCGATCACCTCCACGTTTTCGGGCATTTTATGCAAAAAGGCTCGTTTGGCGATCTTGATCACCCCCAACACCTTGCCCAAAGGGAAATTGATCAGAATCGCCGCGGCGGTTCCACCCCAAACGATGAGGATAGACATAGGGTCAAGAAAGAATTTGGGTGCACCTCCTGTGGCGATGCTGAAGGCGATCATCGCAAAGCCGAAGACGATGCCGATTATCGTCGCAATGTCCATGCTGCCTATGTCCGTGCTCGCTTCGTGGCTCTGTTGTCCAGATTCGCGGGCAGGGCGGGGCCCGCGGGCCCCGCCCTTCGGCCCTAGTTTACCGCTTCAGACGCACGATTTCGTCCAGTATCGTGTCTGACGTGGCGATCACACGCGCGTTGGCTTGGAAGCCGCGCTGCGCAATGATCATCTGCGTGAACTCTTCCGCCAGGTCCACGTTGGCCATTTCAAGCGCCCCGGCGGTAATGCTAGCCGCTATGGTGGTGCCAGCAACCCCTTTCACCGCATTGCCGCTGTTAGCGGTCTCCAGGTAGAGGTTGTCGCCCGCATGCTCCAGGCCGGCCGGATTGGTGAAGTTGGCCAAGAGCACCTGGGCCAGGACCTGAGACACGCCGTTGCTGAACTGCCCGGTAATGCGGCCGGTGGCATCAATGGAGATGGACTGCAAGTTACCCATGCCGTAGCCATCCTGGGATTTTGCTACGGTCGTGGACACCGAGCGAAGTTGCGTAATGCCGGCAAAGTCATTCCCTCGCCCGGCATCCAGGGTAATGGCCACCGTTTCCGCCCCGTTGCCCGGATTGAATGTGAGCGGCTGCCCGTCATTGCTACTGAACACCAACAGGCTTCCATCCGAATTGAAGCTCACCGTACCCTTGCTTCCCGAAGATGGGGTAATCTTGCCGTCGTCGATGACTACTTCCCATGACCACCGGTTGGGGTTGGACGACGTGGAGATGTTGGTGAAGGTGATCGCCAGATTATGCGTCTGACCAAGCGAATCGTAGACCTCGATGCTTGCGGTGTGCGTGCCGGCGTCGCGACCCTCCTGGTACATCAAGAACTGAGGCACCCGGAAGAGGCTGCCGGAAGAATCCACGTCATCCAAGGTCAAGGATAAGTTGGTCATCGAAGTACCAGCGACGTTGTCCGTCACCAGAAGTCGCCCCTCGCTGTCAAGACTCGCTGTGGCGCCACTCAGCGCGGCGTTGATCGCATCCAACAAGTCCTGAACTGTGTCTCCGGCGGCATAGGTGTACGTGCTGTTGACCACACTGCCGTCCGGGTTCAGGCCCGAAATGCGGATGACGTCCCCAGCCGTGAGCGGCGTGGTCACCTGCGGCAAGGAGTTGATGGCCGTGCTGGCCGTGGTACCGGTAGCGGTAGTCGCTGGCAGCTTCAGGTTCGTCGCGGCGTTACCCGCCACCGCCAATTGCGTGGAACTTCCCCCAGCATCCACGGTGCGAAGTCGTACAACCGTAGCTGTTCCCACGGTCGCCAGCTCGGCGATCACCTCACCGTTCAGCGAGGTGTCAGCCCTCAGCTTGGCGTTGATCTCGGCCACAAGGTCATCAACCGAGGCGTAGGTGCCGGCGGCCAAAGTGATCGACTTGGTCACCGTGCCCCCTGCGTCGTTGTCCACCGTGATTGTGAGTGTGTCGTTGGTTCCCGCCACGATGGTGAGGCTAGTTGGCGCCCCTGTTGCCGTCACCACGGCATGGCTGGAGAGATCACCGGCAAGGATCTGGGCCAAGGCCTGGGTGTCGGCATCCAGGTTGCAGCTGAAGCTCACCAGCGTCGTGGCGCGCGCTGGCACCTTCTGCCCGAAAGGCAGCACGATGTTCTGCACCGCACTACTCGGCTGGATGGTGCCATCCGCGTCTGCCATTACTCCTTGGAGGATGTAACCGGTACCTGGGTGTACCAAAGCCCCGTTGGCGTCGATCTGGAACGTGCCCGCACGGGTGTAGTACTGCAGCGCCCCATCGCTCACGATGAAGAAGCCGTCGCCCTGAATCGCCAGATCGGTCATCAACCCGGTGGGCTGGAGGCTACCCTGGGTGAACAGGGTATCGACCGCGCCGACGTTCATGCCGGTGCCTACCTGCATGGGGTTCTGACCCCCGGTTTGCGAGCCCGGCCTACTCGCTGCGCGGAGCAGCTGCGCTAGGCTTTCTTGAAAGGTGACCCGGCCAGCTTTGAACCCAACGGTATTGACGTTGGCGATGTTGTGGCCGATCACGTCCATCTGGAGTTGATGATTTCTCAACCCAGAGACCCCGGCAAAAAGGGAACGCATCATAGTTGTAGCTCCTTTCTCGGTTTTCGCTGCCTCTGTCGATCAGCAGCGCAGGGCCTCCCCACTGGGGTCCAGCCCACTGGTTCACGCAATAACTGCACTGTCAATTTGGGTGAAGACGCTGTCCCGCAAGTGTGCCTGGTCGATGGCGGTGATGACCGTGCGCGACGGTACGTTCACCAAGAACGCGACCCGGTCCATGACCACCAACGATTCGCGCCCACCCTTTTCTGCAATGCGGCTGACCGCGCCTCCCAGCGTCTCCACCTCCTCCTGCGTGAGGTGAATATTGCGGAGGCGCAGGCGTTCCAAGGCGTGCAGCGAAAAGCGCACCTCCTGTGCCTTGCGCACTTGCTGTTCAAGCACCTGAGCAAAGGAGGCTTTTTGCGTCTGCTCTCGCTGGCTCGGACGGGCTGTCGTCGGAGGCTGCACGGGCACGGCGCCGGACAACCCTTCAACCCGACTGAGGAATTCTGGCATCTCATCACCTCCCTTCACCGGATGGTCTGTTCACCGCAACAGGACGAGGTCCGACGGACTCACTTCGAGCCCACCCAGGAGCAGCAGGGCGTTGCCATTCTTGAAGCGCACTCCTGTCACGGTGCCCACTGTGTACGGCGTGGCGGTCACCGCCGCCCCGCTTTCGTCAACTGCCTTGACCCGAAAGGAGTAGGTCCCACTACTCAGGCGTTGACCTGCACTATTCCGCCCATCCCAAGTGCAGTGAGTCTCGCCGGCGCCCTGGAGTCCCACCAGGAGCGTCCGCACCACCAAGCCCGCCTCGTTGAGCACCTCCACCGTCACCTGTGCCGGCCCGCCCAGCGTGTAGTGCAGGGTCACGTCCCCCTCGTCTGGCAACCAGACCTTACCTCCGCTCGCCCAGACTTCCCGATCCACAAAGCCGCTGAGCACAGTGTTCTGCAGCGACTGCAAAAGCAAAGTGTTGGTCTGGGTGTTGGCGCTCACGTTCCAGAGCTGCTCCAGGCTGCTGAACTGCGCCAACTGCGCGATGAATTCGGTGTTCTCCATCGGCGCAAGCGGGTCCTGGTACCGGAGCTGCGTGACGAGGAGCTGCATGAACGCCTCCTTGCCGAGGGCGCCCCCCGGCCCGCCGAGGCTTTTGGTATACGAGGCGTCCCTGCTCACGGAGCTCACTTCAGGCATCAGTCTCACCTCCTTTCATGCCGTTAGTTCCATTGTGTTGTAGCCGAACATTCTCGGGCCCTTAGGTCGCCCCTCGGCGACCTGCGAGGCAATCCTTTCCCCGGTCGGGACCTCTCGGTCGATCCAGGTCTCTTCAGCTGGGTGATGCGGCGCTTCCCGCTGACCTTGGTCCAGCGCCACCGTCAGCTCTCCAATCTGCACGCCCTGCTCGCCCAAAAGGGAGCGCAGCTCGCCAAAGGATGCTTCCAGCAGCGCCATCGTCTCCGGAGACTCCACGCGAAACTGGGCAGTGACCGTGTGCTCCTGGCGGACAAGGTCCACGGCAATGCGCCCCAGTTGCTGCTCGTCCAGTCGCAGCACAAGGTGGGTCAATTCGCTGTTGACGACGACCCGCACCCCCTGGCTCAACTCTTCGGCCAACGTTTGCATCTGGTCGCTGCGCATGAGTTGGGAAGGACGCGTCAAGTCCCGTATGGATACCTCCGACCTGGTCCTCACCAGTCCTGTCGCAGTGGAATGTCCTCCGGCCGGATTCTGCTCGGCCTCGCGTTCGGCTTGCTGAACAGGTCCAGCCGCATCCTGATGGAGCTGCGTTGACCGCTGGGCTTTGTGCTCTGCATTGGACTCACCAGTTGAGTCAGAGATTCTAGCCCTTATCTCGGGGAAAACCATGCTCGCGTCAACGAGTGCCGACCTCCTTGAGCCAGCTACAAGAGGCGACTCATCCGGTTGGCGGACCGAACCTTCAGATTCACCCCCCTGCCGCACGCTCACCCCTCGCACCTCAGCAGCGGCGTCAATTAGCCGCTTGACAGCCTTTGTTGCACCTTCTTTCCTGGAGGGCCGCCTGACCTCTGCGCGCAGCGTACCGGAAGACGGAGGTGGTTCGCTCACAGAACCTTGTGGAGCAGGCTCTACCCTTGCGTTCAGCCTCTGCCGGATGGAAGTTTGCCCATCTCCGGCTTTTGTGGTCCACGGGCGACTGGGTGCCTCAGCAGCAACCCGCCCACCCTGGGAGGGTGCGGTGCCACTCTCTTGGCGACCAGCATTTTCAGAAGGCCTGGGCCCATCCGGCGCCGCATGCCGGATTTGGAACCCCTCTTCAGTCGCCGTCTTGCCCCGCGTAGAACGCGGAGATACTCGCTCTACCTCACCAGTGTCCGGCCGCCTCGCTCGGCGTGAGGCGTCATTATCCGCTTGCGTCACGCTGGGCGAAGCTGAGGCCCTTTGAGCGCCATCGCCCGGTGGAGCGGAGACCGTGAAGCCGACTCCGTATGCGCTGAGAGAAGGTCGCCGGTGTCGGAGCGATTCGCGCTCTCTCTCCTCGACGCGCGGAGAACTGGTCTCGCCAGCAGATTCCCGCGGTGGTCTTGGCTCTTCCTCCGCGTTGCTCACCGGCTGCAACCTCTCGCTCAGGCCATTCACCTGGGGTGCCCTTAGGGCCGCAGCTGAGTCGACTCTTTTTAGCGCGCTTTGCGACTCAGCCTTAGACTGCAAAGGCACAGACGCCCGCATCGCTGAGGTGGGGGTGCCGCGGTCTGGGCTGGGGGGCGCAGTCACGCGAGTGCCTGGCGAGTCAGCTTCCGCCTCTATCCCTGACGAAGTGCGCCACACATGGGCAGCTTTCCTGTCCACCGAGGATCTTTCTGCTGTAAGCTGTTCTACTCGTTGCAGCTTGGCCCGTGCGCTCTCATTCAGTGACTCCTCACTGGGAGCAACGGAGGGAGCGCTCTCACTCCATCCGTGTGCCATCGGAACCGCCGGTCGTCTATGGTCAGCGGGGCCTGCCGACACCTGTGCACTCTCTTTTGGCAAGGAACTACCGAGGTCCCGCGGTTTCTTCCCAGCGAATGACTTCCCGATGGCATGCTTCTCGCCGCCGACAATGGCCTTTGCGGAACCCGCTCCCTTCTGGGGTTGCTCGGGTGCCCGCACTGGTTTCCACTCTTCCGGTTCAGCAGGCCGGGGCCCACGGACGGCGTCTGCCCTTTGCTCCGAGAACTGGCTCGTCTGGGCTTCCTCCCCAGTTTGTGCATCGGGGGAGACTACGAGGCCCCTCGCCTTCAGGTCTTCCGTGCGCTCCACTATGCCCAAAGAGCTTGACCCAACTTTAGTATTGTGCGCCCGTTGCACGCCAGCGCCGAGTCGTGAGCGTTGGGCGGAGGCTTGCGGACGTCTCCTTGCGACACCTTCATCCGAAGCTCGGGCAATGCGCTTCGGCGCCCGCTGTTCGTTTGTGGTGCTTGAAGCTTTTTGATGCGGTAGGTTCTCCTGAGCCACGGGTCTCCCAGCAAAGCCGGCTTCAGGCGTTGCAGTGGAAAAGGTCTCGGTACGCACGTGGGTCTCCTGCGGGCGAACCTTCCTTCCCGAAGGAAGCCACTCTGGGCGAGGTGAAGCCGCCTGGGGCCGACTCGCGGCGGCCGAGAACGATTGTCGTCCACTCCGTTGCTCCGGTCCCCGGGGTGAACCGGACTCCGCCGGTAGGGCGTCGGGCGGCCAGCTGGACAAGTCCGTGACAGGGGGCTTTGACTGCTCAGGGGCGCGAGCCTCCGTTTGTCCGGTAGGCCTATCCTCCACCCTGAGACCGATGTTCTTGCCAGGGGCAACTCCTTGCCGCGCTGCCTGTCCACCATCCACAGCATTCGGTGGTAGCGAGCGGAGACCCTGCTCCATTACCGGGCCCGCTGTGCCGCTGTGAAGCCCGCCTTCCTCCTTTGCTATTTCCGCCTTGGCCGGAACGCTCCAGAGCGCATGTGCCGGCTGGTGCGGCTCTACGGCCTCCTCGGCCCGTCTCTTGTGCGATCCCTCCCCGGGTCCAGCCTTCCTGGCTGGATTGGCAAAAGAAACTTCCGGCTCTGCGGAGCGAGGACCACCCTTCTCCCCCATCGCCGGAGCGGAGTAAAGACCGCGGCCTTTGCCACCAGCTTGCGGCAGCACTGTTCTCGTCCCCTGGTTGCTCTTTTCTCCCGCGGTCTCAGAGGCGTTGACTCGCGCTGGCTCATTCCGGCTTTCTTGCAACGCCCCCGCATCCTTTGCGAAAGCTAATGTAGAAACCGTCTGGGCTTGTTGTTCCCCGGTGAAATC